>CALCPB010000295.1 GCA_937897665.1 uncultured Halomicronema sp.
TATCAGAAGCATCCTCGACTGCAGGAGTTTGACACTGCCAAACCCTGACAGAAATGGGGCTATTATTTAAGTCCAGCTCTCTTAACTCAGGGTCTCCTAATGACTGCTGGTCGGGCCACTGCACCATCCAGTTGGCTTGCTTGTTCTCACCGCTCCCTTACCCTTCTGAGAAAGACGAGGGCATGGAAACTGGCGATAACATCTGCTCGTCTGTGACGCTGGATGAGATTCGACCTCAATCATTTGTAGGATTTATGTGGGAATGCCACACAGTCTCGAACTGCTTGATACAATTTGAGCCATTCTGCATGCGTCTCTTTTCATGAAAACGCTGGAACGATTTCGCACAGTTCCCAATTGGATGATGCTATCGCTGGCCATGAATGTCCTGCTCTTCATGGCGGTCATCATTGGTCTGCGCGATCGCCAGCCGGCGACAGCGACACCGCCGAATGCCTCGGTGTTGCCGCAAGCCAGCGCTTCTGTGGCTGATAATCCCGTCGCTGTTGATAATTTCAGTCCGCAACTTGGCGATCGCCAATACCTGCAATATCAGCAATGGGTCGAGCTGCTGCGGCAAGAGGCCAAAGCCCATGAGTCAGTGCCCCGATTGACAGTGCTGCTGGGCGACTCAATTTCTCTCTGGTTTCCGCAGGATCTACTGCCCGGCCAGCGCACCTGGCTGAACCAGGCGATTTCGGGCGAAAGCTCTGACATGATGCTGAAGCGGTTGAATGCGCTGGATGAGGCCGATGTCGAGAGTATCTTTTTAATGATTGGCATCAATGACCTGATTGCTGGGGAGCCCGAGAGTCAGGTGACCGATCATATCCGCCAGGCGGTGCAATATCTAAGGCGTAAACACCCTGAGGCAGATATTGTGGTGCAGTCAATTTTGCCTCACGGGGCCGCCAATGCCACCTGGGAAGGCCGGGAACGTCTGTTGCTGCTGCCGAACGATCGCATTCAGGCCGTCAACAGTGTCCTCGCTGATATTGCCCGAGAGCAAGATGTCGACTATCTCGATTTGTACCCGCTGTTTGCCAATGGCGAAGGGGCGCTGCGGCCCGATCTCACCACCGATGGTCTGCACTTAAACGATCGCGGCTATTTGGTCTGGCGCACGGCGATCGCGCTCCTGCTCAGCACTGAACTGGATGAGTAAACTCTCAGGCTAGGATGGGTTCTCCCCGAAAAGGCGAGGGCGATCGGTCAGGGCCTGGGCTGATCGCGGCGCCTGGTTAGTGAGCTGATCTAGCGTCATGATTGATTCTTTCAACGGTGAGTTTCTGAGTAGGAAGGCAGCGAACCGCTATCCTAGATAACAAGCAGCTGGTGACCGGGAGCGTCATGGATACCAAAGCCTTTAAGCGATCGCTGAATCACTCTGATAAATATTTTCGCAACAGTTTGGGGCACGGCAAAGACGTCGCCGACCAGATGCAAACGGAATATCAGAGCAGTCTGATTCAAAAGATCCGTGACAACAATTATGTGTTGACCGAGGGCGAGGTCACCATCAGCCTGGCCAAATCCTTTGGCTTTTGCTGGGGGGTTGAGCGGGCCGTAGCGATGGCCTATGAAACGCGCCAGCATTTTCCCTCCGAGCGCATTTGGATCACAAACGAAATCATTCATAACCCCGGCGTCAATCAGCGCCTGCGAGACATGAATGTGCATTTTATCGAAGTGATCGACGGGGAGAAGAACTTTGCCGTGGTTGGTGAAGGAGACGTCGTGATTTTGCCCGCCTTTGGCGCTAGCGTGCAAGAAATGAAGCTACTCAACGATAAAGGCTGCACCATCGTTGATACGACCTGCCCCTGGGTGTCAAAAGTTTGGAATACAGTCGAAAAGCATAAGAAAAAAGCGCACACTTCCATCATTCACGGCAAGTATCAGCACGAAGAAACGGTTGCTACCAGTTCTTTTGCCGAGACTTATCTAGTGGTGCTGAATCTAGATGAAGCCCAGTATGTAGCCGACTATATTCTCAACAAAGCTGAGTCTCCTGAGGCGCAACAGCGGCGTCGCGATGAGTTTCTCGCCAAGTTCGAACAGGCCTATTCTGAAGGGTTTGATCCGGATCAAGATCTTGAACGGATCGGCGTAGCGAACCAAACCACTATGTTGAAAGGCGAGACTGAGGCGATCGGCAAGTTGTTTGAGCACACCATGCTGCAAAAATACGGGCCGCAATCGCTGAATGATCACTTCTTAGCCTTCAACACCATCTGTGACGCCACCCAAGAACGTCAGGATGCCATGTTTGAGCTCGTCGATGAGACTGTGGACGTAATGCTCGTGATTGGTGGCTATAACTCTTCAAACACCACGCATTTGCAAGAAATTGCGATCGAGCGCAACATTCCCTCTTATCACATCGACGCTCCTGAGCGAATTGGGCCAGACAACCGTATTGAACATAAGCTGCTACACGGTGATCTCACAGTTACTGAAAATTGGCTGCCCGCAGGCCCGATTACAGTCGGTGTGACCTCGGGTGCTTCGACCCCCGATCGCGCCGTTGAAGCATCCATTGAGCGTATTTTTCAGCTCAAACAGCAGGCAGCCCTCGTCACTGCTGACTAAATATCTGGATCTCAAGAGATTTCCGAAAAGGCATATACCGTCACTGTTGGGGTGAGTTTAGCTAGAAACCTGAATTTCATTGCCACAGAGCATCCACAAAATCCGCCTCTGTGGGTATCGTTAATGTCCATAGCTAGGGGCTAGAAGCGAGTGACTGCCAGTCATACGCGATTTTAGTGGTGACCGATTCCAGAGAACTAGCCCGACGCCATCAATCGACTACGGCTCAGTCCCAAAAAGCACGGATGAGGGTTTTGATGTTCCCTCTGATTCGTTTTGCGTTGCAATTCTCAACGTTTTCTCAGATCTTCCTCAGACACACTTCATCGAGATGCCGTTTAGTAAGAGCGGGGTTGAATGTGAGCCTGAGTCGTGAGGTATCGAACTTCACTGACAGCAAGCCAGAGAAAACACACCCTGTCAATAAATTTACGCTGTTTGACGACAGATTTTGACTGACAATTGCCGTTTTTTGGATGTTGCCTGATGAAGATTAAGTACTTGACCGCTTTTGTTGCCTCGGCTGTTTTATCCGTTGGGGTGGCTTCTCTGCCCACCATCTTTAGCCCAGCGCAGGCAAATCCCTGTGCTGCTGAAGTCGAAAATCCTTGTGCAGCGGTTGATCCTTGCGCAGCGAACCCTTGCGCGGCAGTTGATCCTTGTGCGGCCAATCCCTGCGCGGCCGACCCTTGCGCGGCCGACCCTTGTGCCGCGAATCCCTGTGCTGGGGCGGATGTAGTGACGGCAGCTGAGCCGCCTCACCCTGAGGTTTACATCGAAAGTTCAAGCGATTTGGCCATCCGCGGTGCTGACCCGGTGGCTTACTTCACCATGGGCGAAGCAGTGGCTGGCCTGCCGCAATATGAGTACGAGTGGAATGGTGCGACCTGGCGCTTTAGCAGCGCTGCCAACAAGGAAGCGTTTAAGGCTGAACCTGAAGCCTTTGCTCCTGCCTACGGCGGCTATTGTGCCAAAGCTATGAGCGAAGGTAACGTTGCTTCGGTTGACCCCCGCGCTTGGAAGATCGTTGATGGCAAGCTTTATCTCAACTACAGCCAAGATGTGCAAGATCAGTGGGTGCAAGATATCCCTGGCAATATTGAGAAAGCCGATGCAATGTGGCCCAGCGTGTTGACGGAGAAGACGTTCTACGAAAACCAAGTTTCTTGGGCAGAGTAGACTCGAACTGGCCGCTGCCTGCCAGTCCAGCTGACGAACGCTAACGTTCCAGATGCGAGTGCATAGCAGGCTGCTGAGCTATGCACTCGATGACGAGGCAACGGCTTCTACGCAATCCCGGTGAATGAAGGGTAACTCCGCTTCAGTTCGCCGGGATTTGCTGTTTGATAGCCAAAATATTTGAATAAAGGCGGACGTTTCTAGAGGCTGTCATCATTTGGCGGCTGAGTTCTACTGCTGAAAGCAGTGCAGCCTCTCGCCAGGTTTACAGCGCAGGCGCGGCAATGACCATACCGTCAGGCTGTCGAGTTTAATTGAGGACGCACCCTAGTAGAGATGTAAT
>CALCPB010000296.1 GCA_937897665.1 uncultured Halomicronema sp.
ATTCCAAAACTCGTAGAATACTTAAGTCATCTTTACCCCAAAACAAGTTGCAGAATCTTTTCCATGTTGGCCGACGAAGTGATACCTCGATTTCATCTTGATGAACGGCAGTATATATCTGCATACTTAGACTCTCAGTATTTTTCAAGAAGGACTATCGCAGATAGTTAATGTTGACAATAAATTAGAGGCTTGCTTGAGAGGCGGTTGTTGATTGACTGAATGCTGGAATATTTGCTCTTTAAAATCCTCAATACTTTTTTGACATTACATAGTTCAGGATGTAATTCGACAACAACAGATTTAACTTGATCGAGAGCATCAGGGTTATTACAGAGAAAGTTTTCTTCGCACCCTTCTATATCAATTTTCATCAAATCAACTCCCTCATGTTGAGGATCAATGACATTTAGCAAGCTCCGAAGACTGATGCTGTATACCGCGATATCGCCCTCCTCATTAAGTCGATGACTCATAGAGGGACCGGCACTAGAAAAGCTAAGAAACTCGTCATCAGTGGCACCAGCAGCTTTTTCAAGTGTTTGCCAGTGAAATCCTTGGGAAGCCAGTTTCTGACTATTTTGTAAACTGATCTGAAAAGTATCTGGGTCAGCCTCGACACTCAAGACTTGAGCTTGAATGTTCACCGAGAGTGTCCAGATCGCAAAAGTACCAATGTGTGCCCCGATATCTAGGACTTTGGGGCGATCGCAAGTCTTTAGAAAAGGTCGGAGAAAATCATATTCCTGTAACACCAGGACTTCGTATAATGCTAGCTCATCTGTTCCCCGAAAGCTGATACTAAATGGGCCTGAACGAACCGTTTGAATTCTGTCCTGGTGGCGTCGAATCTGGCGAATTGTTGTAAACGTTTGCCAGGGACTACCGGTCAATCGCAGCATCCAGGAAGCTCGACGTGAAAAATCAACAACCCGCTTAGAGAAACCTCCTGCATGAGTGAGGTTGGCAGAACTCGGTTGTCTGGCGTCTGTGTTCATTGCCTTGCCTGAGCTAGTTTCTGGAAACTTTCAGAGTTTTTCAGCAATTCATTATAGGTGCCTGCGGCAACAATTCTGCCATCTTGGAATTCAAAGATGCGATCGCACGTCTGAATCGTGCTCAAACGGTGGGCAATCAAAATGATGGTCACGGTATGTCTGAGGCCTTCGATAGCAGCCATCACTTCTTGTTCGGTTTCCATATCAAGCGAACTAGTCGCTTCATCAAAGATAATCATAGAGGCTTGGCGATATAGCGCTCTGGCGATCCCAATCCGCTGCTGCTGACCACCACTTAATCGCACCCCTCTTTCTCCCAGCATCGTTTCATACTGAGTTGGCAAGCTTTCAATAAAACCATCAACTTGGGCGAGTTGAGCGGCTTCATGGACTCGTTGGTAGTCAATTAGATGGGCATCGATGCCAAAAGCGATGTTGTTAGCGATAGTGGTGTCTGCCAAGAAAATACTCTGAGGAACATAAGCAACCCCTAGCTGCCAAGCTCGTAGTCGCTGTCCCGATAAGGTCTCATCATCTACAACAATATGCCCTTTCTGGGGGCGCAAGAGCCCCAAAATTACGTTGACGGCCGTGCTCTTACCACTTCCGGTCGTGCCCACGAAGCCGACTGTAGTGCAGGAATCAATAGCTAGATTGATGTCCTTTAGAATCCAGCGATCATCTTGCTCGTAACGAAACCAGGCATGCTCTAGCTGAATTTTTCTCGCTAGATGGAGCGGCGCAACTTCTGATTTGAGCAAAGGATCAATGGGCCTCTGTATTGCTGCCAAGACTCTAACTAATGACGACCTAGAACCCTGAGCTCTAGCGAGAGCAGAGAAAAGCTGCTGCAACGCAGGGAGTAAACGGTAGACCCCCAAAGCTAGGCCGCCCAAGACCGGAATCGCTCTATCAAAACCACCCTCTTGCCCTAGGCTAATGGCGAGTATGCCGATAAAAACCATAGCAATCATCTCAATACCATAGCGGGGCATTGAGGACGTTAATAGAATAGACGCATAAGCATTCTGAACGAGATGACTTGACCGAGCATAGTTGGCCTGAAAAAAAGAGTAAGTATCAGCCAGAATTAAATCCTGAATGCCTCCAAAACTCTCTTGAATAATTTTGATTTGCTGTTGACTATTTCGGGTCATTATACGACTGTTTTCCAACAGAGATTTTTGTCTGACGCGATAAATCAGTCCATAAGACATCCCTAGAACCAGCAAAGCAATTAGCATTGAAACAGGATTAATGATGAACAAACCAATCAATAAACCCACAGATATCATCCCATTCGCAATCACCAGTAGGATCGGACCCATAACACCATTTGAAATAGTCGCGGTATCGGTAGAAATAAGCGTAATCAAATCACTACTATTTTGACAAATATGATATTCATAGGGCTGTAAAAGAATGTGTTCGTAAACCAGACAACCTACTTCAGTAGAAATGCGAGCAGAAAGGTAAGTTTGAATATAAAGAACCGTCATTCTGAGCAGATTGTTCAGAACTGTAATCATAATGAATGCGACAGCGAGGCTTAGAACTAATTGAGATATTGATTCGATCTTTAGAAGATTAAATATTGGCTGTAAACTGGGATTCTCTAGTAATTCATTGGGGCTACTCAGAGAGCTAAGAAAGGGAATTATTGCTGCCAAGTTCATAACTTCAGTGACAGCAGAAAAAAACATCAAAATAATCAGGAATAGAAGTTGACGCTTCCGTGATGGACTTAGCACTTTTAGCAATTTAAGGACATCACCAATCAAGCTTGATCTTCCTATATGGTTGACAACCTTATTTGACATCATAAAAATCAAAAAAAAGAACTTATTCAGATGCATCTTAACTTTGTGAATATCTGAGGAAGGCGATAGGAAAACGTTACATCCTGCCGTCAGATCAGCATTTCTATCTCCAACCTGGAGTTAAGTTCCTTTGTTTTACTCCACTTCGTACTCTGCGAGAAGTAAGCTATAGAGTGAAACAACTGAGGTGCTCTGAATCTGCTATTTCTCAAGAATTGGGAACCTCAAGATGAGAAGATTTAAGCATTCTAGAGCAGTTGCAGATGCTACCATGATGATCTCACTTTACTTTCTGCACAAACTGCGCCAAGCTTACCAAAAGTCGTCTTCAAAGGTAGGAATATAATTAGACCAGAATTGATATGTCAATGCATTCAAGAGGATCCCGCCAACTAGAAACTGTCTGTAACTGATTTGGCTCCTCAGCATACTGAAAGCTGTAATTGCCAGCTCGCTTTGTTTATTTGAGTTTATCCTCTGGTGTTGACAGAATAGATAGTATTCAGGTTCTATAAATCCCTGATTTGTCTTGACGCACCTTTGCTAAGCGATTTGTAATGGTTCCTTGGAAATCCCACTGAGGCTCAAGCTTCGTTTACGAGGGAATGGTAATATTTCAACTTTATGTATTAGGGCAAGATAACCCTGTTCCTCACCGAGACACTTCCACATGGTGCTTAAGCCAAACTGTTTTTCTCGCGATTGCAATATAAATATACCTGAGTGGACACAAGTACAATAAGCTGCGGTACGTTGATGTAGATCGTTAATTGCTCGGGTGCTGCAGCATTAATTCATAAGACTTTTGCAAAAATCATTGGCACCGGTGGATCGCCTCAGCTACGCCATCAAATATTTAGATGGATTGTTCAATCAGCGACAGCCGCCTCTGATAATGGCAACCTAAAATATAAAACAACAATTAATTAAAACGCTTCATTGCGCAACGAGATCGACTGTTGATTGTTACCAAAGGAGCGTGAGGCGTGTATTCTAGGAGGCATTTCCTGATTGAGTGCGTTAAAAGCACAGTAGTCTGACGCCATGCAGTCGGTACAGTACCCTGATGCCGCTGATTTAACTAGGAGCTACAGATAGCAGTTTTGGTTTGTCGACCGTGTTTCGTTTTCCCTCCATATACCGCATAGCTCAAATCGTCTTAGATGCGATCGCAGCGATCGCAGCAGTTCTGCTTGCTTTCAGCATTCGGTTTGAAGGTCAAATCCCCGCCGAATACTGGCCGTTAATTCGCAGCATTCTGATCTTTGGGCTGCCCTGTCGCCTGTTCATCCACTGGCTTTTCCGAGTTTATCGGCAAATCTGGCGCTTATTTAGCCTACGGGATTTTTGGGCGATCTTCCAAGCTGTGAGCTTTTATTCCTTATTGCTCATTTTTGCAACTCGATTATTACTCCCTAAATTCGTTAATATTCCGGCTCTGCCCCTTGGCGTCGCTGTCATCGATTGGGGCTTTTGCATAGCCGGTATGACTGGCATCCGGTTTCTCCGCACCTATCAAGTTCGAGCATCGCTGCCGACTTCATCCTTGAGCTCTCAAACCGCTAAACGGATCTTACTCCTCGGAGCGGGTCGGGCTGGGGCACAAATCACCCGCGAAATTCGCCATAATCCTCATCTACAATGGCAAATTGTCGGTTTTTTAGATGACGATACTAGCAAGCTAAAACGCCAAGTTGAGGGCGTGCCCGTGGCAGGTACGGTCAATCAACTGGTCAGCTGGGCGCAGCGGTTAGCGGTTGATACCGTATTGATTACGATGCCTTCGGCTCCGAGCGATCGCATTCAACAAATTGTTAACTTGGCCAAGGCAGAGGACATTCCGATCAAAATTTTGCCTCAAGTACAGGAACTGCTGCGCGATCGCACCTTGGCTGGGCAAATCCGAGACATTCGCCTAGAAGACTTACTCGGTCGCCCTGAAATCTTTCTCGACTTTGACCAAACCCTAGTTCCAGACTTTCCCTCAGCCACCGCTCAAATTCGTGATCGCATCGTGCTGGTAACCGGTGCTGGAGGCACTATTGGCTCTGAACTTTGTCGTCAAATTGCCCGGTTAAACCCCAGGCAGCTGGTGCTGGTCGGTCGAGGCGAAAATAGCATTTTTCATATTGACCAGGAATTGCGCCGGACATTTCCAGGGCTCAATCTGGTACCCGTTATCGCCGACATTCGTCACCAGACACGCATTAGCCAGGTCTTTCACCAACACTATCCTGACGTTGTCTTTCATGCAGCAGCGCATAAACATGTGCCGCTGATGGAGCAGAACCCGACTGAGGCAATCGAAAACAATACGATCGCCTCAGCTAACCTGGCGACCTTAGCTGAAAAAGTGGGCGTCTCGACCTTTGTGCTCATTTCAACTGATAAGGCGGTAGCGCCTAGCAACTTTATGGGGCTTAGCAAGCGATTGGCCGAATTACTGGTGAGTGAGATCGCGCGACAGAGCCAAACTCGCTTTCTGTCTGTCCGCTTCGGTAATGTGCTCGGGAGTCGAGGGAGTGTTGTACCGATCTTTCAAACTCAGATCGCCCGAGGGGGCCCAGTTACCGTGACCGACCCAACAATGACCCGCTACTTTATGACGACACCAGAAGCAACGCGCCTCGTCATTCAAGGGTTGGCCGTGGGTAAAACGGGTCAGACCCTGGTTCTTGATATGGGGCAACCCTTGAAAATTTATGACTTGGCAGAACAGTTGATTCGTCTAGAAGGCTATGTTCCCGGACGAGATATCGAAATTGCCATCACTGGCATTCGTCCCGGCGAAAAGCTCCACGAATCTCTGGTTGATCGAGATGAAACGATGCACAATACTGCTCACCCTCGAATTTATTGTTTAGCTCAAAAATCACGTGGCGATCTGGCCGTACAGGAAACAGTGGAACGGATTCAGTCACTCATAAATACTCAACAGTTAGAAAAACTATGGACGCTCCTATCAAATAACGCTTCCACGGTTGCTAGAGTCAATCAGCCTCACAACGACGAAAGATGAAGATACTGATAGGACACAGGCTGGGTACAGGCCAGAGCCTATAGTGGTTCAAGATGAATTTGAGAAACGAAGTTGCTGTAATAGCAAGCTTTGAGGACTCTCAGCTTCTCATGCTTAATTGGAATTACTGTAGTTGCAGTCAGGGCATTTGAGTAATAGTCAGGGCATTTGAAGAATCAAGTCAATTTTCATCTCTTGGTTAGACCTGATACTCAAATTAGGAATACTAACAGGGGCTTTCTGGGTTCGTTTGCTTATCTCGAAAAAGTCAGAAATAAGCAATTCTCTTGGCCGCTGATTACCGCTTTCTCATTACCATTTTTCTTGAGCTACAAGATCATGGATATGCTAGGTCAAGAAAGTCGGGTAGGCAACGCTTATTTAGCTATTGCCGTATTCTGCAACTTCTTACTATGGGTGAAATTTTGGCGGAAAAAGTCGAATCTTCAAGACTTTGGTCGGCCAATCTCAAAAGCTTTTTC
>CALCPB010000297.1 GCA_937897665.1 uncultured Halomicronema sp.
TGATGCGACATTTCGGAAGTGTGCGAGATCATCAGCCGAGCAGACAATGTCAATATCACTTGTTTTGAATCATAGATTGGCGATTGCGGCTCAGGCTATCCGTAACCGCTGAATATCCTGGATAGGAGATGTCCCAAACATACGGGAATATTCACGGCTAAATTGTGAGGGACTTTCGTATCCCACCTGATAGGCTGCATGGGTCGCATCGGCGTCTTCAGCTAGCATCAGGCGACGCGCTTCTAACAGCCGCAATTGTTTTTGATATTGCAGTGGGCTCATTGAGGTGACTGCTTTGAAATGGCGATGGAAGGATGAGGCCGACATGTTAGCTTGCTCTGCCAGCGCCTCAACCCGCAGCGGTTGGGTAAAGTCAGTTTTTATCACTTCGATCACGCTGGCGATACGCTGCATGTTGCTGCCGGAAGTGGCAATCTGACGAATTGCGCCCCCTTGTTCACCTGTGAGCAGACGGTAGTAGATTTCGCGGATAATCATCGGCGCTAGAAATGGAATATCCTGCGGTGTATCCAAAAGCTGGGTCAGTCTGAGCACGCAATCAATCAGTGGCAGATCGACATCGCCGACGAACAACCCTCGACATGAGCTTTCTTCTGCAACTGTCCTGGGTTGAACCTGAGCAACAATGTCGAAGATTTGGAGAGGGGATAGTTTTAGTAGAAAGCCTAAGTAGGGCTTGTCGGGCGTTGCCTCCACGATAAATCCCCTGACGGGCAGTTCAACGGAAACTACCAGATATTGAGCAACACCATAGTGGTAGGTCTCCTCACCGAGCAATAGCTTCTTTTTCCCTTGAACAATGATGGCGAGTGCCGGTTCGTAGACGTTACAAATCATTGTGGAGGCATCGTCTCGCATGAATTCTAGCTGAGCGATCTCGGTTGGATGAAATCCATTACCTCTACCGTCTGTGTGTCGCGCGGCCCGTGCCGCTAGTTCTGCACAGCGACTAGCGATCTCATCGTGGTTAATCGTTTCAGTCTTCATGCTGGGTTTCGATGACTGCCATCGTTGCCTACGGGCTCATTATAGAGAAATAGTTGGCCAACATCTAGCTTGAGAGGATTAGGCAATAACTTGCCAGGTTTGGGTATTCAGAGCCAGATTTTCCTGGCCTACGATAAACCCATGTCAAGCAAAGACTGAAAGGATAAGGCAATGACACAGAATACTCAAAAAATCGCATTAGTGACTGGATCGAGCCGAGGGTTGGGTAAAAACACAGCATTGGCACTGGCCCAAAAAGGTGTCGATGTGATTGTGACCTATCACAGCAGTGAGACTGAAGCCAACAAGGTCGTCTCTGAAATTAAAGCGATGGGCCGCAAAGCGGTTGCCCTGCAGCTGGATAGTGCTGACACCCAAACCTTTGATGGGTTTGTCGCCCAGGTTAATCGGGGACTCCAGGATATCTGGCAAACGGAACAGTTTGATTTCCTGATTAACAATGCCGGAATCGGCATCAATAAGCCTTTTACTGAGACGACTGAAGAAGATTTTGACCGCTTGATGAACATTCAGCTCAAGGGCGTTTTCTTCCTAACGCAAAAACTTCTCCCGGTGATCAAAGATGGCGGACGAATCGTCAACATTTCAACGGGGCTTGCCAGGTTTACGCTACCAGGATTTTCCGCCTATGGCGCAATGAAGGGGGGAATAGAAGTACTGACCCGATACCTGGCGAAGGAATTGGGTGGAAGACAAATCGCCGTTAATACCATTGCTCCTGGCGCAATCGAAACGGATTTCGGGGGAGGTGCAGTGCGTGACAATAAAAACATGAATGACTTTATCGCCTCGCAAACAGCTTTAGGCCGCGTGGGTGTTCCAGATGACATTGGGGGTGCGATCGCATCTTTACTCTCTGAAGACAACCGCTGGATCAACGGTCAGAGAATCGAAGTCTCCGGCGGCATGTTTCTTTAATTCAAATCAGTTTCAACCACATCTCAACAATCAATCCATCATGTCAAATGAGCAGATTGACTACTGATGGGTGAAGCCAGAGCGACGCAAGGGACCATGTTCTGTAGAGGGAATTTTAGAGTGAGACATATCTTTCGATACAAGTGGTGGGCCTATTCCATGGGCAAAGAAGGAGCCTTTCCTAGGGAGGGTGTTTCAACTATAAAAAAGAGTCAGACAAAGATATGAGGCTTTGTCTGACCCTTCCTTGCCTAGCTATCCCAAAGGTGTAGCAGACAATCGAGTCCTATGGGAGTCACTGCTGCTCAATCGACAGCATGAGTCTTTTTTGTAGCTCTCTATTAGGGTGACAATCTCTTTCGAGACCATTTTCGGCCTTATATCATTACCGATCGATCAATCTCGATGGTACTAAAGTTATCGAAGCTACTATTCTCAAACTGTCCAAAATTAGGGGTTCACTTCAAATGCACGCCATGCCCGCAGCCGAGATCGACGGCGACCCGTCCATTGCCAGCTGGAAGACCAATTTCGGCGTAGAAGGCATCCGCCTTTGAACATGCAATATCAAAGTCACCCACCATCCACGCATAGATAGGTGCTAGGGGACTTTGCTCAAGGGATAGGTGCGATCGATAAACGGGGTCACCTTGTCTGTTTCGGCAAGCTCTTTCAACGTCAGCAAATCGCCTTGATTGGCTTGGGATGTGAGACACTTCACCTGGTGTTGTTGTCGCTTACCCAACCAAGGGCCAAATAGCATCGCGCGAAAGAATGCTGTTGTAGAGCCGCCCACCATCACGTAGGTGCCGCCTGGTTTCAAGGCTGGCAAATAGTCTGTGAAAGATCGATAGGCCGCTGTATCTACAATTAGATCATAGGGCTGGCTCGGCTGGGTGTAGTCAATCTGGTTGTAGTCGATAACGTGCTCCGCACCGATCTGTTTCACCATCTCTGCTTTTTGGGAGCTACAGGCGCCTGTCACGTCTGCTCCGAAGGCGTTGGCGATTTGAATGGCAAAGGAACCTACGCCGCCAGCGGCTCCCACGATTAAAACCCGCTGGCCTTCTTGAACTTGACCCACATCACGTAGCGCCTGCAGTGCGGTTACGCCAGATACCGGTACAGTAGCCGCTGCCTCAAAGGTCAAATTATCGGGCTTGGGCGCGAGGGCCGTCGCTGGTGTGCAGGCGTACTCTGCAAAACCACCAAATCCGTTTTCTGATAGGTCTCCGAATACGGCATCTCCTGGCTGAAACTGAGTAACAGCCTGACCAACGGCCTCCACTTTACCTGCGCTCGCACTCCCCAAAACTGAGTACTTAGGCTTCCACAATCCGCCGTAAATTAACCGAATCAGGAACGGCGTACCCCGCATCAAATGCCAGTTGCCCGCATCCACTGATGCCGCTTTTATCCTGACAAGGACTTCGTTATCCTGCAGCACGGGCTTGGCTATGTCCACCAGGTGCAAACTATCGGGGGCACCATACTCAGTCTGAGCGATTGCCTGCATTTTTTAGACTCCTGAAATGGAGACAATGGAACTAACAAGTGACATAGTAATATCCCCTCTCTAGGATGTTACCTTTCAGAAACGGTCGACTGCACCGATGGCTTAGCTTGCGTCAATGCACACCCTATTTTTACGTGGGTTGGGATTTGTTTCTGAGCAGATTCAGGCCCAACCCAATGTAGACGCATCCTGTGCCCCGCTCCAGCCAACCTGAAAATTTCTGATTACCTCTAATCTTTGTTGTTGCGATCGCAGCAAATCCAGCCAGCAACAGACACCACACGGTACCACCGGTCACAAATAGAATCCCTAACATTAAAAATGGCAATGCACCTAAATCTGCTGTTGGATCAACGAACTGGGGTAGGAATGCCAGAAAGAAGATTGCAACCTTAGGATTGAGCACATTGGTTACAACGCCTTGGCGATAAATTTGCCAGGGCCTCATGGCATCGATTTCCGGAGCTGACAAAGGTGCAGATTTTTTCAACCATGCTTGCAGACCGAGGTAAATAAGATAGGCCGCGCCAGCAACCTTGATGGCTGCGAACACCCAAGCGGAAGTCGCCAAGATGGTAGATAGCCCAAACGCAGCAAATACGGTATGAACCAGGATGCCGCTGCTAATTCCCAATGCTGAAATTAACCCGGCTTGACGCCCCTGGGAAATGCTGCGGGTGAGGATATACATTGTGTCTGTACCAGGCGTAATCCAGAGTAAAAAACTGGATAGCAGGAAAATTGACAGATTTTGAATACCGAGCATTTTCTTCTCTCTAAAGCATCTTGAACAATACGATCAAGTCTAATTTTTCGTTCACTAACGGGAGTTGTCGCGAGCGAGCTAGTCGGACGGATACGGCTCAGGTTTATCTGTTTGTTCTGTCGCGTACTTTGCGGATAAGTTCTTTGACAGCGGGTTTTGACTTGCCGAAACTAACGATTCGAACTAACAGTCCACTATTCGAATGCAGTGCCAACGCGCGGTCAATGGCATCGATAATCCACTGTTGGTCGTTGCCGAACACACCGCCGCCTAACAACGTCAGGAATACCGTCCGGTTGCCAGTATTTCGGGCATTGATGATTCCGGCACAGATTGTGGCTTCATAAGCGGCTTCGAGAATCAATCGAGCAAACGGTTCCCAGTCCGCCGAACATTCTCCGGAGTAGGCAACTGGCATCGCTGAGCAATAGGCTTGTGAAACAGTGTGCGTGCATTGATCAATCGTGACCTGCGTGTCTGACTGGATGCCGATTTGTAAAATGGACTTTAGGGCATCGATCTCAGAATTCGTTGAAGAGGCAAGATATTCATTGATTTTTGATAGAGCACCCTTGCGAGGCAAAGCGTAGCCATTGGTCATTGACCACAGGCTGTTATCTTCATTACCGAGGGCTGTCGCGATCTATGCCATACAGTCCAACTGATTACTGTGTGACTGACCGATCTGTCCCCGCATTGGTACAAAATAATTCCGATAGATTGTGCCGGCACCCGCAGCGATCGCGCAGGCAGGACCTTGGGTGAGGTCATCACCATAGATTGCAACACCTTCTTCCGGGGTGACATCAGGGTGTACCATCTCCAACAGATTGAATTGAGATGCCACTTGGAATAGGGCACCCGCATTGGCCGGATCGCGGTGAAGTGATTGGACATCAGCAACAACTTCGTCAATGGAGATGGCACCGCAGACTAAAGGTTCAGCTGAGGACAAGCGTAGTTCGCGAAGCGTCGGCATCGTGAGTGTGCCGCAGTCCCAAGAGTGGCCGTTGACTAACGAGGTCAGCGTTGTGTCCTTTAGGGTCATAGATGCACGCACTTGGTCCGGGGACTGTTCATCAAATCCGGTTAATGTGCGGAACCATGTCATATATTTAGTGGAATAGCGACAGAATAGCGAAGTTGTGCGGCGGCAGGCAAACTTAGATTCTTTACGACAACCTTGACCCTGCCCGCTTCAGGGACTATGTTAGGTGCCGATAACTGCCCCTAATCATTAAAGCGGCGGAAATTTTACGTTTCCTTACAAAACTTGGTTGTCGAAGGCTTCTTCAGATTCTAAATGGGTTGAAGCGCTGCTCGGCATCTGTTGAATTTTATCGGCTGAAGCCTACCCAGTAAGCTTAGTGATTCTGCTACTTGATTTCCGCTAGAACTGTCTCAATGACATCGACGACCCTTTGACATTTCTGTGGATCAAGCGCGTCGGCATGGGGCGAAGCAAACTGACCCGTATCGTTGTCAAAATACTGGCCGGAAGCAGCTGCGAATTCATCTGTCAGGGCCGCACGTGTCAATATTGCTGCACCTATGCGGATATCGCCGCCAGCGACGCCAAAGGCCTCTTTCACCATTTTGCTGCCCAGCATTGACCCAGGGTTAACCGCGATAACAGTCGGGCCGTTACCCTTGAGCGAAAGGGCCCGACGGCGGGACCACATTGTCAACGCCAGCTTGCTTTGGGCATAGGCTGCACCATCGGACAAACTGACTTGTCCGACTAACGCCTGCGGATTGACTGAGGACTGGGCAGCGGAAGAGAGATTGACTACCCGTCCGGAGGGGCCAAGTAGGGGTAGAAGACGTTGAGTGAGTAGGTAGGGTGCGATCGCATTCACCATAAAGCGCACATCCAGTCCGTCCGGTGTGACTGTATCAGCTGTTTTGTAGACGCCTGCATTATTTATCAGCACATCCAGCGTAGTGTGTTTTTCTGCCACAGCCTGCGCCAGTGACTCCACATTAGCCATGCGCGACAAATCAGCCCCATAGCTTTCAACACGACCCTCTCCCGGCAGTGCAGAGAGTAATTTTTCGGCGTTCTCTAGTTTTGTTAGATTGCGTCCATGCAGCA
>CALCPB010000298.1 GCA_937897665.1 uncultured Halomicronema sp.
GAGGGCCGCGATCGCCTGGATGCGATATTAGCAATCTGAATGTGGCAAGTGGCTTTTGTTCCGCGGCAATGCCATCGGGTTAGGGGCTGCCATGCCAGGTCAGGGATAAGATATACGGCACTCCAGCTCTGGGATGTTTCAATCTCCCCGGCCCAGCGGCTGCCGGTGCCTTGAGAAACGATGATGGTTGGTCTGGAAGGCATTAAGCAGGCCAGCTGACAGCGGTTGGCGGTGTCTACACCTGACGTCACGCCTGACTTTGCCCCCCTCATTCACGAATTAAAGCAGTTTCGCTAACTGTGCCCCAGCTAGCTGGGCAGCGGCCGCTACCTGGGGATTGTCATCCTGGCTGAGATATTTCAATGCGGATTGACTTTGTGCAGTGGGCATATTGCCCAGGGCTTTGGCTACCCGTTTGCGAATCATCCAATCTGGAGAAGGCACAAAGCGCCAGACTGGTTCAACCTGGGCCACGCTGAGGTGAGGGCTCTTGAGCTGGGCCGATAGGGTCGTTAACGGGGGCAGCAAATCACTTGGATGGAACGATGTCACTCGTTTGCGGCTCCGTATCCATATCAAACAGCATGGTCGTCATGTATCGTTCGGTCCACTCTGTGCCAAAGGAATTTTCGAGAATGCGGCGGGTCTTATCGTTTTGCTGCTGCTTGGTACAGTAGTTCCGCTGACCGGCCACCACCTGCAAGATATCTGGCGCTGACGTCAGCGGCTGCGTAGTACGGGCGACCTGACAATGCAGCGTCAAAAAGTCTCGCACCCGTTGGACAAATTTCGTTTCTTCAGTAGCAGCGGCGGGCCGCACAAACAAACAATGATCGGAAAAAATATCCCCCCATTCCGGCAAATCGCGGGGTTGTGAGAAGCGCAAAGACGGTAGCGTCGCTAGTGACTGCTGGTAAGCCTCGGGCAACGATCGATCGGGGCTGACGGGAGACAGATCGACGATCGCGGCACTAATGCCCCCCCTCTGCCGACCGACCAAATCAGTGCCAAAAATCGGCAGATGGTAATCAGAGTTGGGGAACATGACGCAGTGCAAAATATCTAAGCCATTGCCAACCTGGGCCAGCTCCATGTGCAGCTTGCGAAACTGCGGCGTCTGATAGCAACAGTTTTCGATGACCACCTTTTCCTCTTCGAGGCTGCCTTCGATGTAGCCCAGATCGACGGGAATCTCATAGGGCGATAGATCTAGGTGTTGCTGCCAAACTGCTTCAATACAATTTGCCAGTTCTTGAATGACGGGATTTTGGCGGCTGCGCAGAGATGATTGCATGGACTTCAGAAGCGTTTTTATTTGGCGAGAATGGGTTGGGGCTACCGCGTTTGCGGCTCTAAAAGAGCCGCCTCAAGGGCGCGGAGGCGATCTCCTTAAATCAGATTACCGTCTAATTCTGGGAACATCGCCAGATTGAGACCAAAAGCATCATTCTGCCGCAGGGGCGAGGTGATCGCTCCTACTGCAGAAGCTGGCCCGATCTCGCCCTCCAGATCAACAACCTGCCAGACTTTTGCCGGGCTGAATTCGCCGGGTTGGCGGTCTAGCCTGGCAGATTTGGGAACCCCTTTATCTTGCCTAGCGCCACGGTCAGGGCGGAGCTAGCTAGCAGCCTTAGCGGCAGCGTGATGAGCCATCCACCAACTCCGGCTCTGCGGGCAGCCTGGTTGTAAGCAATCGTCTTAGAACAGACCTAAGGCATGCAGTGGCCCATCGGCCAAAAATAGCTCTAGCATGACAGCCATGACGCCCACCATGGCCAGCCGCCCATTCCACACTTCGGCGGAAGGGGTCAGTCCCCAAGACCAGCGCTCTGGCGGATAGAGTTTGGTGTTCTTTTGAGGGCGAATGGTATCGGCGAATAAAATCGGCGGTTCATTCAAGGCTTTGATACTTAAGTCGGTGAGCGCCTGAATAAACATGGGCTCCGTATCGAGGGCAGGCACTCTGGCGAAAGTCTCAATGCCAGCGGTTTCAGCCACTTCGCGATATTCCTGGTCGATTTCTTCTAACGTCTCAATGTGTTCTGAGACAAAGCTAATCGGCACCACTACCAACTCTTTGACCCCATCTGCAGCGAGGGTTTCAATCGCCTGATCGGTATAGGGCTGCAACCATTCCACCGGGCCGACTCGACTTTGGTAGGCCAGGGTATAGGCATTGGGCGTGTTGAGCTGCGCCATGATGAGGGTGGCACACTTTTCAATCTCTTGTTGATAGGGGTCGCCCGATTCTTCGACATAGCTGACGGGCACGCCATGGGCACTGAAGAAAATATGCGCTTGCTCCGGCTGATCGACTTGCTCTAGAGTTTGCTCGATCAGAGTGCTCATCGCCTTTAAGTAACCGGGGGCGTCGTACCAGGAGGGCACCACCGTATAGGGAATGGCCTGCAAAACTGGATCGGCAGCCCAGAGCTTCTCTAACACCCGAAAACTGGAGCCGCTGGTGCTAATGGAAAACTGGGGATAGAGCGGCAAAATCACGATTTGCTCGATGCGATCGCGCTTAATTTGGGCGATCGCCGCTTCGGTAAACGGGTGCCAGTAGCGCATGCCCACGTAAACCTGAGCGTCATAGCCCTGCGACTGGAGGTTGGTCTGCAGCGCTGCCGCCTGGGCTTCGGTGATGCGGCGTAAGGGGGAGCCACCGCCAATCTTTTTATAATTCTCTTCTGACTTGCGGGCTCGCAGGGTGGAAATCAGCCACGCCAAGGGCTTTTGCAACAGGGGTGACGGCAGGCGAATAATTTCGGGGTCAGAAAAAAGGTTGTACAAAAAGGGCTGGACATCATCGAGCTGACCAGGGCCTCCAAGGTTGAGTAGCAAGATACCGATGCGGGCCATTGAATTACTCACGGTTGTTAGTGCAGGGCGGGCGATCTCTTTGGCGCGTAAACCTCGTCCAGATTCAGACCGGGAGTTTTGATATCCCGCCTTCCCTCACCGCTAAGGGCACCTCGATCAAGCTTGAGGCTAAGCAGAGTGAGAAACAAAACGTCAGTTTTTAATCTGAGCGAACTTAAAAGGCTCATCACTTTAGACTTCACTAACGCTCAACAGACGCTTGCTCAAGCCGGGCTTGAGTCAGGTTTCTTAAGTTGATCGTTGCTTTAGTGAATAAAGATTGA
>CALCPB010000299.1 GCA_937897665.1 uncultured Halomicronema sp.
GGTCAGGTATGCGGTGGGCAGCTTGCCGGGGCGTGCGGGGGACATTCGCCGGGGGTTGGCAGCAGCGATCGTGACAACATCTTCCTTAACAGCCTTGACCTACTGCCTGGGCTGAGCATAGTGGAGCTTCATCGTCATGCTGAGTCAGCCGAGACAGGCTCGGGTTCAAGTTCTTCCTCCAAGCTACTGCTCTGTTCATCAGCCGTTTCCTCACCGATTTCGTCTCGCAGTTCTGCCCAGGACACCATAAATTCGGATAGGGCTGCTTCTAGCGTGAGGTTTTCTTCCTCATCTTCAGCATCCAATTCTTCAGCGTCGGGAATATCCTCTTCATCCATCTCTTCCACGGCTTCATCGTCGCCCGCCGCCTCATCGGACTCAATCACCATGTCTAAAAACCCTTGAATAATTTCGACCGTTGCTTCAGACCAGGACTCGCTACTGTCTAAGCCATCGTCTTTTTGAGCGCGGGCATCTTCCTTTTCAGTGCCTAACATTTCTCGATACTCGTAGAGATCAGCCAAGCCTTCTAGCAAATAGGCAATTTCGGTTTGGTTCATCTCTTGCGTTTCGGCGATGACCTGATCGCTCTCGGCAATGTCGGCCTGAGCCTGCTGTGACTCACCAATGTAGTTTTCCTGACTGGCATAAGCCTGATCCATCTCAGCTTGGGAATCTGAAGCTGCGGCTGGACCTTGAGCCCCGGCATCAGCCATCTCACCGCCCGCATCAACACCTGCCGAGGCAGCTTGATCACCTTCTGAGCCACCGGCATCAATGCCAAAGACCTTACCCGCATTGGCCAAAGCTGAAGAAGCCGCAACCATAGGTTCGGCAGCGCCCATCGCCACTGAAGCGCCCGCACTCATGCCTGCGGTGGCCTCGATATCTGGCCCCATTTCCGCTGATTTTTCCTTCGCGGCCATTGCCTGATCCTGATAGCCGCCAGCAATGGCTTGGGACTGCTCTTGCTGGGCCTGCTGCATGGCTAGCCCTTCTTGGGTGTAGAACATCTCCTCTGCCCAGGTTTGCTTGATGCCGATGAGTTCTTGAGTTTCGGCGATCGCCGCTTCGGTTTGGCCTTCTTCTTCAGACACCAGGCCGAGCATCATCGTGGCATCTTCTAATTCCAGCAACCCCTCATCTTCAGGGAGCGGTGGCAGAGCCTCCTTAGACTCTTCGTACGCATCCAGCCGTTCCTGATAAACCTCATTATTTTCGTAAGCGTCACTGAGATCTTCGCTGCTATCTTGGAGCCTTTGCAGCTTGTTCACGTCTTCTATTTTGCCTTCAACAACCGTGGACGAGGTGTCCTCCTCACCCCCCGCCAAGGCAGTAAAGGTCGCCTTCTTTCCCGTGCCAATGCCGGAGCCGATGAGCTTTCGACCTGCCCGCGCGGCACCTTTGCCCAGTTGTCCAGAAATTGCAGCAGACAGGCTAGAGCCCGTTGCCCCCGGCGCGATAGCGTTACCGGTTGGGGTTTTACCCGCTGTGACGTTGAAAGTGGCGACCGCAACAGCATCAGCGGCGAGGCTAATCGTCTGGTTAAGAGCCCGCTTGAGGGAGTCTTCGGCCGCATCCCAGCCGTACATAACGCCAGCCATGAGCGCATCCAGCAACCAAATCTGAATCGCTAGCACCCGGAAAATCATGCGAGATTTAGTAATGGCTAGAATGTGAGCCCCTAACCAGCCGATGAGATTAGGTGCGGGTGCTACCGGAAAGAAGGGAACTGGAATAATAAACGGGGGCGGCGGAATGTTGAGAAACCATTGCATTGCTGACCAGGAAAAATTACCAGCGCTCGAAAAGAAGCTGGCCATGGTGAAGGCAAAGGAGGAAACCGGCGGTGCCGTGATCACCGTTGCCATGCCTAGAGAGAACATGGCGTACCAAAGGCCCATAAATATCGCTGCAAAGAGCCCAAATAATGCTGCCAGCGCGGTCAAAACCAGGCCAATGGTGCCCATGATGCCAGTCACCAGCTCCATCAGCACGATGATCATCTCGAACATCCAGGCAAAGGCCGTAAAAGGCGTCATGGTGTCCGAGCGAGCAAAAATGGATTTGTCGCCGGCAAAGACATTGGCGACGTCGAACAACTTGCCCGTCATGGTCAGCGAGCTGATCAACGGCCCGCTATAAGTCCCGGTTTCATTGATGTCTTGCTGAAACTCGGGGACGGCGACAGTGTCACCTGCCTCAAATAATTGCAGGTTGAGCGCGTCACCCGCATCTTCGTCGGCGAAGGTCAGAACGCCTGCCAGAGCCGTGTCAAAACTGTCTGGTTTTGTCGCTGCCCAGCTTTCGGACTCAACGGTTTCGGTGGCACTATCATTGGCCATGCCCTCAGCATCATCCCACCCCACATCAGACTCTGGTTCCATCACTTCACCCATAGAGTCTGGTGCGGATACGGGTTCAGGTTCGGGTTTAATGGGGGGCAGCTTCAGCAACTTACTGGCTTGGTTGAACACCTCGTTACTCGGGCCTTCAACTTTTTCGGTGCCGCCTTCCCCAGCTTCACCCAGATCGCCCTTGTCTACTTCTGGCGCGTCAGCATCGACGTCGGCATCGGTCTCATCAGTACTGGCGTCTGTATCGGCATCGCCAGTTTGAGTATTGCCCGAGGCAGTGGCGTCTTCGCCGGTATCAGTGGCGGTTTGCACAGGCTCTTCCGTCGGGGTATCGCCAAATGTTTCGTCACCGCCACCGCCGTCAATAGCCCCCTGTTGAACGGTGTGAACGGCTTCGTGGAAGATGAGTTCCTGGCCTGCGGGGCTATCCGGGTCATATTCGCCAGCGGCAAAGAAGATATGGTTACCAGTGGTGAAAGCCAAAGCCCCGAGCTGATCACAGAGAGTATTCGCGGCACCACCGGTATGGACTTGGATGTCCTCGGGATTTTCCATGCCGAGGCGCGATCGCAGCTTGGCTTGCATTTCTTCCGGTAACGGGTGACCGCCTGCACTGATGGCTTTACGGATGTCAGCTTCAATTCCCTCATCACCCATACCCATATCAATGTCGGAAGAAGCCCCCAACATTTCAGTAATTTCTTCGGCTTCCGGTCCCTCCCCTTGACCTTCACCCATGGCACCGCCTTCGTCCATGGCATCAACCATCTTGCCCATGTCGCTGCCGCC
>CALCPB010000300.1 GCA_937897665.1 uncultured Halomicronema sp.
CGTCCCTGCAAAAAGCCCTAGGGTTCATCGAAGCGACGACTAACGAGGCCGCCCTCAAAGCCGCTGCGACTCAACAAACCGGCCAATCAAATCAGGTCTTGACCCCGCTCACCCAGCCCCCCCAAACGGCTAAGCCGCCGAGTGAAGCCACCCTTAAAGCTTGGCTAGCGCAGCTCCAGCGCATTCGCCAAACGCCCATTCGCAAGTCTGACCACGTACAATCAATTGTCTCAATCAAGGCCACCCCAATGAATGAACTACAAGGGCACATCCGACAAATTGGCCAAACTCTGGGCCAAGTGGTGGTGGGTCAGGCCGGGCTGATCGACCAGTTGCTCGTGGCGCTACTTTCTGGCGGGCACGTCATCTTAGAAGGGGTCCCCGGCACGGGTAAGACCCTCATGGTTAAGGTGCTGGCGCAGCTCATTCAAGCCGAATTTTGTCGCATTCAGTTAACCCCTGATATCTTGCCGTCAGACATTTTGGGCACCAACGTGTTTGACCTCAACACGCGCGACTTCACCCTCAAAAAAGGGCCGATTTTTACTCAAGTGCTACTGGCCGACGAAGTCAACCGCACGCCGCCCAAAACCCAGGCCGCTCTGCTCGAAGCAATGGAAGAACAGCAGGTCACGTTGGATGGCACGGGTCACCGCCTGCCCGATTTGTTCTGGGGCATTGCCACCCAAAACTCGCTGGAATTTGAGGGCACCTACCCGCTGCCCGAGGCACAGCTCGATCGCTTTTTGTTCAAACTGGTGGTCAACTACCCTGACCCGCAGGCCGAAAAGCAAATGCTGAAAAATACGCAGTCAGGCTTTGAGGCACGGCGCGTCAACATTCAAAACCTCAAGCCCATTATCGAAGACACGGCGATTTTAGCGGCGCGTCAAGCGGTCAAACAGCTCAAAGTTGAAGAAAATATTCTGGACTATCTCCTGGCCCTCACCCACAAGACGCGTCAATCGCCGGATCTCTCGCTGGGGGCCTCACCGCGATCGTCGGTGAGTTGGCTGCAGGCCAGCAAAGCCCATGCCTGGCTCCAGGGCCAAGACTACGTCACCCCTGACAACGTTAAAGCGGTGGCCGCCCCACTGCTGCGCCACCGCCTAATTCTGGGAGCCGAGGCCCAACTCGACGGCCTCACCACCGATAAGGTCATCAATACGTTGCTCAAGCAAGTTGCCGTGCCCCGATGAAGTGCTCATCTGTAAACTAACTGCGCCAGCCTTCAATTGTGGCGACCACCACCCTGGCATAAGCGTTATCAAGAAATTCTGAGATAGCCGCTTTGCCTCCTGAAGTCAATGCTGCCAGCAAACGATCTCGCACAGATTTAGGCGTTCCTGCAGTAACGTACATTCGCTTGTCTTCGAGACTGGCTTGGGGATTATTTCCTTCCAGCTGCTTCAACAATGTTTCAAGCTTCTGAAGATCCTGCCGCAGCTGCGCTCCTTCAGAAGATTGACTTGTCGCATTGTGATTAACAGTAAAGTTGGCTCCGTCTCCTGTGCTAATCACCGAATTGGAAATATTACCGTTCACCGACCGATTAGAAGAAAAAGGCATAATGCATCTCTAGAAACAACAATCCAAACTTCCCGTAGCCCCTTTTTTTTGCAATAGCTATTTACTGAGCTTGGCCAATCCAAGAATCGTCGCCAGTGCTCAGAGCACTCTTTTCTATGTATCCTGCATTGACTGAGCGATTAGAGTTATCAACGCTGGAGTTATCGATAGAGTTGTCAATAGTGATGTTGTTAGTCACTTGACTGTTGTATACGATGAATGCTGATGTAGAGTATGGCCGTTCGATGAATTCCTGTAGTTTGCGAACAACCTCTTCCAGATTTTGCTTTGATGCATTTTGGAAAAAGTATTTTTCAGCCCCAGAGCTGAGCTCGATCATTAACGAGTAAGCGTATTGAACTCTGGGAACTTTGCTATCGAGATAGATAAGCCAGCCAAATACTATGATTACAACTGCCAACGCCTTAATAATTAGAGCATTGGCAGTTGCAAATAGAAAACCTCCAATAGCAAACCATGCTATCAAGATATATCCGGGCATTTTTTCTGTCTTGATATATTTCCATTTTCGTACAGTTACACTTGTAATATTGCGAATTTGATAAATGGTGTTTCCGTAGGTGATAGCATTGTTTGCGACGACAATTTTGTCCGTATCTTCAAGGTTTAATCTAACCTCTTCTTCAGTGACCTGGTACATGGATGCAACCCATAAATAAGTGAACCTTGCTTCCCAGCCCAGTGCAGCGCCAAAAGTCTTTATGGAGTTTCAATTCCCCCATAAAAATCAGACGTCACTGCCTTGGCAAGCAGCCAGTTCGGGT
>CALCPB010000301.1 GCA_937897665.1 uncultured Halomicronema sp.
GAGATACAAGAGATGACATCTGGCCGGCTGAATCAAGACTTCAAGGCCCGCCTCATCGGGATAAACTCATTGTTAGAGCCTGGATTCGGTGGCGGGAGCCTCAATCGATATATTGCACAACCGCTTCAGTTTTATAGCGAACCTTGGCCGCACTCGCCAACCGATCCGCTTCAGAGCGATAGCCTGCAGCACATAGCACCACAGCAGAGTATCCCTGCTCTGGGAGACCCAGCACTTCATCAACCTTGTCCGGCAGGAAGCCCTCCATGGGGCAAGCATCAATCCCCAAAAGAGCCGCGCTGTATAGAAAGAATCCGAGGGCGAGGTAAACCTGTTTGGCCGCCCACGCATCAATTTGCTGCGAGAAGGGATGATCTTTCAGAAAGCCTTTGATCGCGTTTTCCAATCCTGCCAGCGAATCTTTAGACGTTTGACGAACTTCAGCAACGCGATCGATATAGCGATCACCATCCTCGTAGTTAATGACAGTTATGATGGCAAGGACGACAAAGAGCGAAGCAACCACTACCTGCGACTGTCACCAAGCCTGTTCCTGCAGCTGTTTACGAACTGCTGGACTGCGGATGACAAAAAACTTCCAGGGCTGCTGACCAAACGAAGAGGGCGATAGCACTAAACTCTGTTCAAGCGCCTGCCAGACATCATCAGCAATTTTCTGGTTGGGATCAAATTTCTTCGTGGCATAGCGCCAGTTGAGGCGATCAAGAATCTGGTCTGGAGTCATCATAGTTTTGAGTGGTCGGTAGATAGTCAAGGTGGCTGGGTAAAAGAGGGGAGCGGTCAGAGGGTAAGGGATTTGGAACGTTAGCTTTTGGCTCATGGATAACTGCGCCAATTTCCTAATATGTTCGTTCGTTCACCTCTCTCACCAACTAAGGTGCTGGATATTGGTCAAACTGTCGAGCCAGCGCTTGGATTGCTTCGCGACTCGGCTGACGGCCCTCTTTGGTGAGTTCGGATAGGCCCTCAAAATATTGCCGACGCGAAATCTCAGGACAAAACATGATCAGCATTTTGGCCGGTTCTGAACTGGGATTGGCAAACGCGTGAGGCGTATTTTGCGGCACCGTTGCACAGGTGCCAGGTGGAGCCATCACCGTTTCCCCATCAATAAATAGCTCAATTTCACCCTCCAGCACATAAAAATTTCAACCATTTGCTTGTGGATGTGAGGATTGAAGGCTGGAGTTGCTGGATTCAGCGTGAATTTAAAAATACCGAAGTGACCGTTAGTCTCTTGGCCAGTCACTTTGAAGGTACAACTGCTGTTTCCCACCACCACAGATTCGCCCTCGCCAGGCATCAGCACACCAGGTAATGACATCTTTTGGAGTCCTCATTGATTGGCAACAACGGCAACCGCATCAATCTCAAACAGCATGCCGCTGGTAGCGAGTCGCGGTACTGGAATCAACGTGCTAGCGGGTTTATGGTCAGGCCAGAAAGCATTCCGGGCAGCGGAAATTACGCGCAGCTTATCATCGGTATGGTCGACTGACAGCACCGTGATTTTGACCACAGTTTCGGGGGATGCGCCGATCACGCCCAGCGCCGTCCTTAGATTAGCGAAGGCCCGGTCAACTTGCTCAGAAAAACTTGCAGGGTAGCCACCCTCGCCGGTCCTACCAGAGCCCTGTCCGGCAATGTAGGCCAGCGTCGCTCCTGGCGGAACGGTCACGATGTTGGTGAATCCGTACCCGCTGGGATCATTGAGTTCGGTCGGATTGATAAATTGCATAAAAGAACTCTCCGGTTGAAATTTTAGATGACGTCGTGAGGGCTTATGCGTTGGATGAGGTCGCTTGCTGGCCGATTAGCACGCTGGTGAGAATCACCGCGACACCCACCAACTGGATGGTCGTGAAGGTCTCTTGCAGAAATGCATAGCCGATGAGGCTGGCGACAACGGGACTCAATAGCCCCAGATAGGCCGCAGCAGATGCCTTGAGTCGTCTGATACCTCGAAACCAAAGGGCATAGGCGAGTCCAGTACCGATCAGTCCCAGGTAAATAAACCCCCAGAGGTTAGTTCGCGTCAGCGCTTCAAACGGTCCTTCGGTCACTAGGGCAATAGGCAACAGCAAGAATCCACCGATCATGAGCTGCCAGGCGGTGAAGACAATCAACGAAACTGGCGGCTGCCATCGCTTCACCAAGACAGTGCCGAGTCCCATGGCAGCGGCTCCCGCGATCGCCGCCACAATCCCCATGCTGTCTAAACGAGCATTAGGGCCAAGCACTAATAAACCGACGCCGACAAAGCCCGCGATCGCCGCTAGAACGGAGGGTCGGGATGGCTTTTCGGCCAGCAGGGGCCACGAGAATAACACGACCAACAAGGGCTGAATGGCTCCTGCTGTGGCCGCCACACCGCCCGGTAGACGGTAGGCGGCCACAAACAACAGTGCCTGAAAAAGCCCGATGTTCAAGCCTCCTAAAACGAGCATGCGCCACCACCAGACACCTTGTGGCAGCTTCCTAAAACCAATTGTGAGGAATAAACCAATCGGGAGCGAGCGTAGCGCGGCGACCAAAAGCGGATGGTCAGGCGGCAAAAATTCGGTTGCTACGGCATAGGTCGTTCCCCAGGAGATGGGAGCCAGAGCCGTCAGCAGAATATCTGACAAGCGAGATTGAACGGCCTTCATAATCTATCTTAAAGCTAAGATACTCTATGCCGAAACAATAAATCAGATTTGTCTTGACGTCAAGATACTTGTCTTCAAGAGTCCTTGGTTTATCTCAATGCTAAGATTGCCGACAATAAGATTTAGGGCATATATTGCTTGATGGCTTCCGACCCGGTCGATAAAATCTTGGCGCAATGGCAGCGCGAGCGCCCTGATTTAGATGCATCACCAATGGATATTGTGGGGCGTATGGCCAGGCTGTCTAAGCACTTAGATCGGGCAATCCAAGCGATATTTTCTGACTTTGGCCTGCGGCAAGGCGAGTTTGATGTGCTGGCAACACTCCGTCGTTCGGGGCAGCCCTATGAACTTTCACCCACCGAGTTATTCAATACGATGATGGTTTCGTCTGGCACCATGACGCACCGAGTTGATCGTTTAGAGCAGGCAGCGTTGGTAGAGCGCGTGCCGGATCCAAGCGATCGCCGTGGCACGCTCATTCATCTGACCTCCAAAGGCTTTGACTTGATCGAGGAGGCAGTCACGGCTCATGTCGAAAACATGCATCGGATCCTTGCACCCCTGGAAGCAACTGATCGGGAAGCATTGGCCCTGTTGCTGCGTAAGCTTTTGCTTTCGTTTGAGTAATGCGCTGTGTGTAGCTGAGCAGTTGAAAGCGATGAGCTGCAAATAGCGCCAAGAACCCCGGTTTTTGTCGGAGAAAGCCGGTGATGAACTGGTCAAGATCAAGAAACCAGGGCTCTGACAGACCCTTTTTTCAGTGGAGAAGTCCAGGCGTTACTCATTCACTCAACTGTCAATGCATAACGCCTGCTTAACTGCTATGTAGAGATGCAAGAAAGCTGCCGTACAGTCCCTTCTAAGCGCTGTGTCACATCCCTTGAAGTTCAGCCGCCCATTTTTCAGCCAGCGTCGCCACAAGTAAGCCAAAATCGTCGGCATCTTGTTGAGTGACCGTCATCACCACGCGATTGATTACAGCACTGCGGGCAGGCACTGACAAATCCGTCAGCTCCCCCTTGAAACAATGGCCGACCCGCACCTCAATATCGGCAGAGTAAACATCACTCTGAGGCGTCGAGGGCGTTGTTTGGGCGGCACCTGCAGCACGTCGGCTCCCTCA
Organism: uncultured Halomicronema sp.; assembly: GCA_937897665.1. GTDB lineage: Bacteria > Cyanobacteriota > Cyanobacteriia > Phormidesmidales > Phormidesmidaceae > Halomicronema. Next base: position 3,796 of record CALCPB010000301.1, read on the forward strand.
CCCTCTTGGGCAGTTGCGAGGGGGCACGACAGCAATGATGAAACCAAACCACCAGGCGAACG
>CALCPB010000302.1 GCA_937897665.1 uncultured Halomicronema sp.
CGTGTGGTAACCAGCTAACGATAGGCCAGCTGATATGATCATCCCGACAATTCCGAGCATTGTTAGGTGCTGCCGGGCTTGCGATCGTGGCGACGATTGGCCTTTGGGTACATCAACGTCAGCAGGTGCCTCTGGCCGCAACGGCTCCCGCAGCTTCGCCAGTCGAGGTGCCCACGGTAGGCAGCGAGGTCGAGTTTTTAGAGTATTTGCGGCGATCACTAGAGGTGATTGCCCAAAATGCGCCCGCCGCCCCGACCGCTACCAGCGGTGTGCCCGACGTGACAGTGGCGCTCAACAGTGGCAATGCAGTCGGCCTGCCGCCCATTGGCAGCAACGCTTTGCCATCTCCCTCGCCAGCGGGGGTGCCCTCAACGCCCGGTGCGGTTAACGTCATCGAGCGGGTTTATGTGCCCTATCCTTCGACTGCCGCCGCCGTCGGCACCCCAACAACTGGGGCCGCGACCGGGACTCCGGCGATGGGGTCAGGCGCGGTTGCTGCGGTTGCTGCTAACTCCCATAAGCTATTGGGCGTGTTAGAGCTGGGCGATCGCTCTGCGGCCCTGTTTGAAATTGAGGAGGTGCCCCAACGGGTTTACATCGGCGAGCGCATTGGCAGCAGTGGCTGGTCGTTAGTCTCAGTGGCGAACGAAGAGGCCGTTGTCCGGCGCAATGGGGAGGTCAGAACCCTCTATATTGGCCAGCAATTTTAGGTCGGCTTATCCTAAAGTGATGACAGTTCACGGGAGGAGTCGAGCGGCATGGGCTTGTTTGAAGATCTGAGTCGTTTTTTAGAAAGCCGTTTAGACGAATTTCTCAAGGCGAATCCTCATTTAGAACTGATGGCGCTGGAAGAGCAGCTGCGAGGGCAAGAAGAGGACGCGATTAATCTGCTGGGCGACCTAAAGCGTCGAGAAAAGCAGATCGAAGACAGCATTCTCTCAACCGCGCAAGAGATTCAGCGCTGGCATACACGAGCCGCTCAGGCCCAAGCCGCCAACCGTGAGGATTTGGCGCAATCGGCTCAAGAGCGCGAGGCGGCCTTACTGCGTCAGGGAAATCACATCTGGGGCCAAATGCAGGGCATCAAAGGCCGAGTTGAGCAAACTCGCCAGTTGCAGCGTCAGATTCACGAGCGCCGCCGTGAGCTCAAGGTCAAAATGGCGGCTGCCGAGGCTAACCGAGCGGCCGCTCAAGCCACCGCAGCCGAGCCTAGCGGTCAAACAGTGGGTTGGCAACAAAGCCCCTATCAAAGCTTCAACAAGCCGGTTGATCCCTTGGAAGAGACCTTTCAGCGGTGGGAAACCGAAACGGAACTCGATGAGCTGAAGCGCCAAATGGGCAAGTAACCTCACTGTTGCTGTTTTTGGTCAGTGAGCGGATGGTATCCGTCTCGATTGGGCTTCCCGGCTGCACCCCTCTGCCGCAAGGTGTTGCCTTGGCCAGCACTTTGAGGGCAGACCGCTAGGCAGAATGTAGCTTCACCGGCTGCGAGAGAGCCGTTTTCTTTAATGAGGACAAGACCTGGGTAACCTGCGCCAGAGAACGATGGTTGCCCTGAGCATGCAGCAGGGAGGCCGCCATTTCTAGGTCGGTGATGGCGCGGCTGATATCGCCTTGGCGCTGGTAAGCCGCGCCGCGATGACAGTAGGGCAATGCCATCTGAGAGCTTTTTTGAATCGCGGTAGTGAAATCCGCGATCGCCCCCAGGCTATCGCCCACCCGCTGTCGTGCCATGCCCCGATAAAAGTAGGGAATCGCTGAAGTTGTATTCGCTTCAATCGCCTGATTGAAATCCGCGATCGCGGCATCCAATTGGCCTCGATGCAGGTGTAACCAGCCACGATTGCACCAGGCGGCAAACAGTCGCGGATCGCTACTCAGGGCATGATCAAAGTCATCTAGCGCTCGCTGATACTGTTTCTTTTCGGCCCAGATTAGGCCCCGATTGTTCAGCGCGACTGCATCTTTTGGGTCAAGGCGCAACACGTGAGCAAAATCAGCGATCGCCCCCTCAGCATCCCGTAAGTCGTAGCGAGTCACCGCCCGGTTGAAATAGGCTACGGCATCTTCGGGCAGCGCATCAGGATGCTCAAAGCGATGGAGCAGCTGATCAATCACGCTCGTTTCAGTGGTTTTAACCCGCACATCTAGTTCTGGGAAAATGCTGCTAGCGGCGGGTAAGGCATCGATGCCCACAATCGCATAGCGATCGTCACAGACAATGAACTGCTCTTTGGTGCCCAAAATCTTGAACGAGAACAGGTGGGGATATTGCTCTTTGAGCGGCAGCAGCAAATTCAACGTTGACTTCAACAGCTGACGTTGGGCCGTCGTGAGATGCCACTGCTGAGTAATCTGTTTAAGCAGGCGACCTTCGTGGCGATCGCCGGGATGACACCAGCCGATTTCGAGCCGACAGCCACTGGCCAAAAGGTCATGAAACCGCTCGATCAAGGTCTCATCCAGCGGCACGGCAGCTGACCAGGGCCACACCAATAATACGAGCCGTTCAGCAGCATCTAAGGCCTGCAGCAGCGCCTGATCAATGGCTGACCAAGCCTCAGTTGACGACTGACCGCGAAACGCCATGAGCCACTGTAAGGAGCTATCGGCATCAGGCCCCGGCGGTGTGGCCCCCGGCGGCAAAGCGGTCACGGGGGGATGACTCGGGGCGGCAGCGATTTCAGTTTTCTGCTGATCCATCAGTTCTTGGGTCTGTTGCTCTAGCAGCGAGAGCTGCCACTGCAGGCCGCTGAGATAAGTGGCAGTGGTGCCCCGAATTTCTGAGGTGATGTCGAAGGGCACTGAAATATCTTCTAAACGGCCTTCAATCTGCTGCAAGCTTTCCGCCATAATCATCAAGTCGGCCTGCAACGTCTGCAGGTCAGCCTGCCGCGCGATACTGTTTGGATCGTCTGGATCAGCATTAGGCTGAGCTGTTCGCAGGCGATCAACACTTTGCTGCAGGCTCTCTTGACTAGCGTGCAGGGCGCGAGTTTTTTCTGATAGGGCATTAAAGTCACGGCGGGGCACGAGGTCGGCCATGGCTTTGATGAGTTCTCTCACTTCACCCTTGAGCATGTTGGGGTCGGCGCTGTTGGGGGCCTGACGCAGTCGCCGATCGAGATGGCGCACTGCATCTTGCAGTGTGGCTTGGGCCGTTTTGCTTTCGCTGCCCAGGCTTTCCAAACTGACTCGCAGCTGCATGACCTCAGTTTGCAACTGCGACACGTCATTTTCCGTCGCTTCCATGCGGGGCTGGTGAGCCAGCCGCTCAATCTGCTTGCTCAGGTTGCCGACGGTGGCGCTGACATAGGTGTATTGATCCTGGATTTGAGCCATATCTTGCTGAATATGGCTTAAATCGGGCCGTTCGATCGCCTCAAGGCGCTGACGGAAGTTGCTCTCAGTCGCCGCGATCGCTTCCGAAAATTGCACATACCGGCGATCGCTGTGTTCCATCGCCGACCGCTGCAGCTGATTAATGGCTTCGGGCGTGGGCAGAGCCGACACCTGCTCGGTCAAAATCGAAACTTCCGACACCATTTGGCCTTCTAGAATCGCCAGGTTGTCATCGGTTTGCTGCAGGTAGCGGTCAATCCGGCGGCGGTTCAACAGACACATTGCCACTAGTGCGGTCATCGGCACCGTGGCGACCGTCGCGTTTTGGGTGGCAATCGAGGCGATCGCCCCGGCCCCTGACCCTAACAGCAAGGCATAGTCAGCGATGGGCGACCAACGGCTCGGATTTAGACGATTATTCACAGGATGCACTCACAATTCGAAGGTAGGTTGGGGAAAAGAGACTGATGGAAACGCTCGGCAAGCCCCCTTGACGAAGGCCAATCAGCCGCTTGAGCCGCTGACTGCGATCGCTTAAATCGAGGCTGGGAAAGTGAAAAAATGCCGGTTTGCCTGAGCGACATCGTCCTGCAAGACTCAGTTCACTAATTCTGTTTTCAAATCGGAAAATTCTGAATCAGGAAAAAGTGTCAAGCTGTCATATGAGTTTTTGATGAACTACAGCAAATCAGCGACAGCACCCGCGATGTTCACGGCGGCATACAGGAGGCGATCGCCCCCGCCAAGGCCGAACGCGCTAGGGCCGCAGCGACATGGACGTTTATGCTAAGAACGCTCTCTCAATGTGCAGACAGGCAGGGGGGACGGTACTCAGGAGCGAGGGTTCGGCTCCAGCAGCTAGAGAGACACCGCAGTCTGCATCAGCGGGTAGCGCGATCGCTCACAGCGGCTGACATTCGTCCCGCGAATGCGCTACCGAGCTTTGAGCGTTGAGAGCTTCGGGTCTTTCCGTCAGGGAGACTGCTATCGGCAACGTCAGGGACATTATGGGTGAACAGAACGCAGAAACGGTCGAGAGCATGACAGCAGACAGTGAGATGGCGGCAGTATCGGTCGTGATACCGGTCTTTAATGAAGAGGATGGGGTCGAACAAACCTTGAATGAGCTGCATCAGGTCTTGCGTCAGGCTCACTGCATCTACGAAATTGTGGTGGTGGATGACGGCTCTCGCGATCGCACTGCCGACATTCTCACCACCCGCATCGATATTCAATTGATTCAGCATCGCCGCAATCGAGGCTACGGTGCGGCGCTCAAGTCCGGCATTGCCCATGCCAAATATCCCTTAGTGGCGATTACTGACGCCGACGGCACCTACCCCAACGATCGCCTCTCAGAGCTGATTGCGCTTGCCCAAGAAGCGGACATGGTGGTGGGCGCACGCACGGGGGCGAACGTCACCTACTCTAAACTGCGGAGCGTGCCCAAGTTTTTTCTCGTGGCCTTCGCCCAGTGGATCGCTCAGCAGCCCATTCCCGATATCAACAGCGGCATGCGCGTGTTTCGCACCAGCGTAGTTAAAAAGTTTCTCGGCATTTTGCCCGATACCTTTAGCTTTACGACCACGATTACGCTGGCGATGCTGACCAATAATTATGTGGTTTACTACCACCCAATCGATTACTTTCATCGCAAAGGCCGCAGCAAAATCAAGCCGATCCGCGACACGTTGCGATTCGTCCAGCTGATTCTCAGAACGGGCGTTTATTTTGCGCCTCTGCGCATCTTTTTGCCCATTGCCGGATTTTTCTTCGGCGGCTTTGGCGTTTCGCTCGTGATCGACATTTTCATTCAGCAAGACATTACCGACACGACGCTGCTGATGTTTGTGACCGCCATTCAGATCACGATTTTTGCCCTGCTGGCGGACATGATTGATAAGCGCACCACGCGGTTTTAGGGCTGGCGAGTCGGGTAGAGGAGATAAGAAAAGGCAGAGCAAGGAGAACTGGGGAACGGTCGTGTTCAGCGGCAACGAGCAACCTTTATGCCACCCCAAAATTTCCATATTGTCC
>CALCPB010000303.1 GCA_937897665.1 uncultured Halomicronema sp.
TACGGCGACCACCGATATCTACACTCTTTCCCTACACGACGCTCTTCCCGATCTGCAGTTCTACACAAGCGTGCGATCGCTTAGATCCCGATCTTTGAAAAGCCGTCAGGTCATGGTAACCCAGCAAAGGAGCCAAGGCCGCTTGCATAAGCCCCTCGCTCAAAGGCTGATGATAATAATGCCAAGAGAACGGACGAATAAAGAGATTCGGAACCGGATTGGTATAAATAGTGTACCGATACCGTCGCCACTGCGCCGAGAACTGAGCATGCCAATCATCTGGCACTCGTGCCGCTGCGCGAACCACGATATCTGCCGGAAGGCGACTGTTGAGGATACTCGCCCAGCGCTGAGCTGGAATCATCGTCGGGGCGGGAAAGTGAGCAACCTGAGCGGCAGCGTGGACGCCTGTGTCGGTTCGCCCGGCCCCACAAAGGGTCACAGCGTGGCCCAACACACTGGCAATTGCGGTCTCGATATCCCCCTGCACCGTTCGCTCACGCGGCTGCCGCTGCCAGCCGTGGAAGTGAGTGCCGACATACTGCACAACAATTGCTACCCGCTGGAGTTGAGTCCACCGAGGAGTGCCATGGGCATGCAATTGGTCAGGTAAGGGGGTCGAACGCGACATAATAGCGGGTAAGTGCGTGGCTAAGTCAGCTCAATGATGGCCATTTCAGCGTTATCGCCTCGGCGACGAACGGTCCGCAAGATGCGGGTATATCCGCCATTACGTTCGCCATACCGATCCTGAGCTTGCTCGAACAGCGCATGAACCAGCTTTTTGTCATACATGTAGCCCAACGCTCGACGGCGAGCCGCCAGAGACCCATCTTTAGCCAATGTGATCATTCGATCCGCTTCTGACCGCACTGCCCGAGCACGGGCTTTAGTCGTTTTGATTTGACCATTTCGGATCAGCTCAGTCGTGAGCGATCGCAATAAAGCTCGGCGTTGATCAGCCGGTTTTCCCAGTCTTGGGACACGACAAGCATGGCGCATGGTCACTTCCCTCCTTCAATTGACACAACTCAACAATAAAAATCCGAAGCGGGGAGCTTCGGAAAAAATATCCCCAACTACAGTTGGAGAAAGCCTTTGGCTAAGCAGTCTTGGCCGACTTCTCAGCGGGCAACGTGATGCCCAAACGCTGCTGCAGCGCCTCAATTACCTCATCTGCCGACTTTTGCCCGAAATTCTTGATTTCCAGCAGGTCTTCCTGAGTGAAGTCCAAAAGATCGGCCACCGAATTGACCTGAGCCCGCTTGAGGCAGTTGTAGGCTCTCACCGAAAGCTGTAGCTCTTCAATGGGAATGTGATTGGTCGGATCTTCTTCCTTCGGCTCTTCGTCAGATTTCGGCTCTAGCGTCACATCCTTAAGAGGATTGAATAACGAAACCAAAATTGCTGCCGCTTCGCTCATGGCTTGCTGAGGAGTCAAGCTGCCATTCGTGGTAACTTCCATGACTAAGCGGTCTTTTTTCAAAGAGCCACCTTCCATCACGTCCTCTACGGTGTAATTCACCTTTCTGACAGGCATGAAGATCGCATCGATCTGCATGAAATCTAAAGCAGCCGCTTCATCGTGACTCCGCTCGATCGCCCGATAGCCTTTGCCCAGTTCGATCCGGAATTCCATTTCGAGAGTATGTCCCTCTGCTACGGTCGCAACATACTGGTCGGGATCAATAATTTCCACTTCGGAAGGCAAATCAAAATGGCCTGCTGTTACCTTGGCCGGCCCCTGAACCAGTAAGCGGCCAATCTGCGGTTGAGCAGAATAACTCTTGAGCACCACCTCTTTCATGTTCAGCAGAACATCTAGAACATCTTCGCGAACCCCAGGTACGGTGGAAAACTCGTGAGTTGCTCCGGCAACTCGCACTGCGGTAATTGCCGTCCCTTCCAGGTTTGATAGCAATACTCGACGCAACGCGTTGCCGACAGTGATGCCCTGACTGCGCTCCAGCGGTTCGATCAAAAAACGACTGTAATGACTTTGATCATCGCCAATTGACGACTCAACACACTCAACCTGAAACTGTGCCACTGATGTGCCTCCCTTGCCTTGTCACTACTCTGAATACACCTCGAATTAAACGCGTCGTCGCTTGGGCGGACGACAGCCGTTGTGAGGAATTGGAGTCACATCACGAATCAATGTAATTTCCAATCCAGCCGCTTGTAATGCTCGAATGGCCGTTTCCCGGCCTGCACCGGGCCCACTGACCATTACCTCGATTTGACGCATACCCTGATCCATGGCGCGTCGGGCCGCACTGTCAGCTGCTGTTTGTGCCGCAAACGGAGTCCCTTTCTTGGCACCCTTGAAACCACTGGCACCCGCCGAAGACCAGGAAACCGCACCCCCATTGGTGTCGGTAATCGTCACGATGGTGTTGTTGAATGTGGACTGAATGTGAGCGACACCATTAGGCACATTCTTCTTGGTCTTACGTCCACCCGTCTTTTTTGTTGGTTTAGCCATTTACTCTGTCTGCCGTCTTTGCTCAGTCACCAAAAAACTGACGCGATCCCGCCTGCCGTCTATTCGCTAGACGTTGAGCTGGAATCCGTCAGTCAGTACGCTATTTCTTAGGCGCTTTCTTCTTGCCTGCAACAGTGCGCTTGCCACTGCGGCGGGTGCGGGAATTGGTTCGGGTGCGCTGTCCTCTCACAGGAAGGCCGGCTCGATGACGCCGCCCCCGATAGCAACCAATATCCATCAGTCGCTTGATATTCATGCCTTCAAGACGGCGTAGATCCCCTTCGACTTCGTAGTCGTTCTCGACGGAATCCCGCAATCTCGAAACATCTGAGTCAGTCAAATCACGAACACGGATGTCAGGATTGACTCCCGTCTTCCCAAGAATTGCTTGAGACCGACTCAAACCGATACCGTAAATATATGTCAGACCAATTTCGACCCGCTTATCTCTCGGCAGGTCTACGCCAGCAATGCGTGCCACTGACTCTTATCTCCCCATTGAATTTCACTATATCGGTGCAGCTTAGTCGTTGTGACCAAAACTACTTGGTGAAATGCTTTTCCACCAATGCTCAGCCCTCTTTACCCAGCGATCGCTAAGGATATTACCCTTGACGTTGCTTATGTTTCGGGTTGGCACAGATCACCATCACTCGGCCTTTACGGCGAATGACGCGACACTTATCACACATTCTTCGGACGGATGCGCGGACTTTCATGTCCTTTACTCAGCACTCCACTACAGAATTGCGATTCTAGCAAAGATAAGCAACCCCCGTCAAACTATTTTTTAAAGGGTTGGCCGCTAAATTACAAAGACCGCCCCTTGCTTGAGAAGAGGCAGTCTTTGAGGGGTGTCATTCACGAGGATTCAGCATGGCTGTGATTGCCGGGCAACATCCGATTCATCAGGACAGTGGCAGATGATTTACGACTAATAGCCGACTACGGAGTTGAGGAATTGTCGTTAAAGCGCTTATGCTCCCCGCTTGAGAGCGGCTTCAACTTGTTTGAATTCTTGTTCTAATCGATTTTTGAGTTTGTCTGGAATTGGACGATTAGGATAGGAGCTGTAGTGGCCCGCTAGAGCGTTGAGGGCGGTTCGGGTGGTCGCGAAAGAACTTAGCCCTTCGACCGCATTGTCGCGGCGGTAGAACGAAAAGAAATCGTTGATTAGGTTCCGGGCGTTGGCCTCCGCTACATTTTTGTCAGGGTCGTCGGCCGAGAGATTGATGGCCGTCCGTAAGGTCTCAATTACGGTCAAGGTATCTTGGCGATAGTCCCCAGACATTTGCCCACTCACCCCAGCACTGTTGCAACCGGTTAGACCAATGACGGCAACGAGAATAAGGGCGAAAAAACGGGTTAATAACTGTCTCATAAGTACCTACGCAGTTAGCTACAACGGTGCCACACCTTAAAGGGTATGTCTGCTATATTACCTCGTTGCGCTGTCGCTTCGAGGTTTTTCTGTCTGGTTAAGCCTGGCGACAGATAACGCCATCCGGTTATCTACGGGGCTGTGACTGGGCTGATAGGCAGGCACGAGAAAGATGTCTGCCTTGATTGACGACCATCCATCGGGGCTCGCGAGGGGAAGCCATTTGCCAAGCTGTCGGGGCAGGAGAACCGCTCCTAGGCTGGAGCCTGGGGAAGCTGTGTTTGCGGGCTCAACATCGGGGGAAGGGTGGGACGCAAATCAGAATCCAGCTATGGCGATCGCGCTGGCACGTAATAATGAAGCCTAGTGATTCTGATGTAATGGAACGGTGTGCTAGAGCCCCATGAATTATTTGATAGCTGTTTTGAGCGATCGCATCCAAGTCGAAGGGGCCTATTCCGCGTTGGAAGAGGCTAAGTTCGCGATGGGAGAAGTGGCGATCTTGGGTAAGGGGTACAAAACTGCTGATGAATATGGTCTCATCGACCCGGCCAATGAAGCCTGGAAGCAAATGCGACTGATGATGGTCTGGTTAGTGCCCTTTGGGTTTATTGCCGGTTTTGGCTTTAATGCGGCCACGGGGCTAGATACATTCCCTTGGGCCGGTGCTTGGGGCAACCAGAGCTTCGGCGGGCTGCTGGGGGCCGGGTCAGGGGCGATGGGAGCCTTTTTTGTCGGCGGCGGAGCGGGAGCGGCCTTTGGCAGTGGCGATGCTCTGTCCTATCGCAACCGCTTAGCGGCGGGCAAGTATTTGCTAGTGGTGCGAGGGTCCGATGCTGAGATTCGACTCGCAACGCCGATCGTCCGCCGCTTTCGCCCGGAAAATATTCAGGGCTATACGGCTCCACCGGCAAATGTTTAAGCCGCCCGCGATTGGATGATCGGGTGATGGCCGCATACATTGGTTGATCGCCTCTCGCGATTTAGATGCTGGGGTGTACTCTCCGGCGGGGCCGGCCAGAGTTCTTAGAATCAGGTGTTTAAGGAAAAAACAGATGACGCAGAAACGGCTGGTCATTGAAATGGGGATGGGGGTTGATCAGCACGGTCAAGACCCTACGGTGGCAGCTGCTCGCGCGGTGCGCAATGCGATCGCCCACAACGCACTGCCGGGCGTGTGGGAAGTCGCTGGTTTAGATCATCCCAGCGAGATGTTAGTTGCCGTGCAGGTGGCTGTCCCCTTTCCCGAAACCGTTAGACAGGATGAGGTCTTGGCGGTTCTACCTTTTGGTCAGAAAACGCTCACTCTAGAGTCGGGGGGCATGGTTGTCCCAGGCAAGGCGATTCCGGAATTAAATGACAAAAACGACGATATGTATGTGGCGATCGCCGCCGTCACCGTCTCGATTCCTGAGTAAGTGAGGATACCCAGAAGCCTTCTCATGTATAGCAACGCAGCAAAGTGGCCGCAGTCTTTGCCTCCCCGGACTGGTGACGGCTACTAACGACTCTCG
>CALCPB010000304.1 GCA_937897665.1 uncultured Halomicronema sp.
CGCCTACCCCACCTCTCCGCACAATTACTCAATCTTTATTCTCCAATCACTGCCGGCGTCTTCCCTTTACCTCCACTTCATATTGAGGGTTCCAAAAGTTACGGATAACACTGATATGCCACAGCCTCATCCGTCTCTTTTTTGGTGCTTCGGTACTATTCTCAGGGGCACACGTGCAGACCTGACCGAGGGACCTCAGCCAAGCTTGGCTGAAGGACATGAAGCCCGCTAGATGATGACGCAGCAACCAGTGCTAATCGCCTTAACCGAAGAGACATGCTCAAAACATCAGCACTCGATCAAGAGCCACAGTGGCATTCTCAGAGCTCATCAAAACAGTAGTGCTCAAAACCCATCCAATCGCTCATCCTTCGAACGTCGGTAATAGATAGGTCTAGAGATCGCTGATTTCACCCACGTTCTCAGCCGCTAGCAGGCCGTTCGCCTTTAGGCTCGCATCTGTACCGGCATCACTAGATACGTCATCTGCAATCCACCGAGCGGAATGATGATCGAAGGACTCGTTGCCGTATTACATTGGAGCTGAACTTCAGTCGTGCCGAGCGCCTTGAGACCATCCAGTAGATAGCGCACATTAAAGGCAATATCCAAAGCCTCACCCGTAATCTGAGCCGCAACCACTTCGCGACCACTGCCAACTTCTTGCGCATCAACCGATACCGACACGGCCTGGCTGGTTGGATCAAGCGAAAGTTTGACAATATTATTTTTTTGATCGGCGAGTACCGCGATCCGCTCTAGAGCATCCATGAGCAGTTTGCGATCAAGGGTTACCTGTCGCTCAAACTGCTGAGGCACCAGCTGACGATAGTTGGGATTCTGCCCTTCCAACAGGATGGTGGTCAGCCGCTGTACAACCAATTCGAAAATAGCTTGTGTGCGATCAAACTTCAGCGAGATCGGCTCGGATGAACTGTAGGTTTGCAGCATCCGCTCTAAATCACGGAGGGCTTTGGCAGGCACTGTCACATCCATCTGAATGTCGTTAGCCGCAGTCCCAGCAGCGGCTTCGTCATTCGTTTTCACAACTGCCAGTCGATGACCATCCGTGGCGGCAAACTCTAAAATTTCCGGTTCAGCCGTCAAATGCACGCCTGTCAACACCTGCTTCGTTTCATCACCACTGCTGGCAAACAAAGCCCCTCTTAATCCTTCTAACAATGTTTCCACCGATAGTTCAGCCGCTTGGCCATCTTCTACCACTGGGAGTTGAGGATAATCGGCGGCGCTGAGCCCCCGCACTTGGTACTCTCCCGACGAACTTGTGATCGTTATCGTCGCATCTTCACCCACTTCTTGAATCGTGATGTCTTCTTGAGGGAGTCGCGCCACAATACTTTCTAACAATTTGGCGGGCAACGTGAGTTCACCAGGTTCTTCGACCGCGGCCTTAAACGCCGTTTGAATGCTCATCGTTTCATCGAAGCCTGTTAGCATCACCTGCTGATTTTCTTCATCAATTTTGACCAACACATTGCTCAGGATCGGCTTCGTGGGTCGAGCAGGCACTACCCGACCGACTAGGGCCAGGTGTGTATTGAGCTCACTTTGGGGACAAACGAATTTCATAGGAAGGTGGAGAAAAGGATCGAATTGGTTGCTATTGATGTCTGGACGAATCTGATGTTACGTCTTCAGGATGGATGAGTGCTCATCGTATCACCCCGACTTTTCCCAAGTGATGGCAAAGATCTTTCTAAAATCTAAGATCAAATTTTTCTTGTAGTCGTATTAGTAGTGCTTGCGGAAACTGTGGAGAAGCTGGGGATCGCTTGAACAATGAGGCTTTGTATATCTCCAGCCTTGTGGAAAAAAAGTTGAAAAAGTTCTGACTTCTCCACACCCCTTGAGGTGGGTAGGTCTTTACCACAAATCAGGTCAGATTCTGCAACGTTCTCCGAGAAGTTTTCCACACGAGAACGCCTCTTTTCCACAGATTGTCCAGGTCAAATTTTACAATTCTTCATGGTGCCTAGAAGATGTTGGCACAGCATTGTTCAACGTTCTGATCAGAAAAAACTTGAGCCCTAGCTAGGGCTCAAGATGGCTCAAGCGCATCGCGGGGCGATCGCCAGCATTGCTGTGGGCATTCCCAACAGTGGAACGCTCTTAATGTCTTGGCTAACTCACGAGCCCCTAGACCACACTGG
>CALCPB010000305.1 GCA_937897665.1 uncultured Halomicronema sp.
GCTACAACAACATTTGCCAACGCCCTCGCCACTGGTTCAGGCTGACCTAGAGAGCGTGATAGGGCCCTGATGAGAAGCGTAAAAATACGGGAAAGTATAGAAAGATGCGAGCATTGCGGACTACAATGCCAAACATACTCTGGCTAAACCGATCCACTGCAGCCCCCGGTGAAATGTCGCAGTCAGCAGGGGGATCGCCCTCAACACCGTTGTTTAGCTTGACTAACCCATTCGAAATGAGTGCAGGAGTGTGACGAAACCCGCAACGTTTTCTCAGGATCCTTTCTCCTCAGCGGGAGATTGTGACCAGGTAATTGCTGATCTCGAAGTCAGTTCGGCCGATCGCATCTTGATTTACCTGGCAATTAGCGTGATGAAGCTTGGGGGGCATCGCTACGGTGCCTTCTTGGATGCGGCCAATACGGCGGCTAAGCTCGCTATCTATTCGTCCTACCTAGAGCAGGGCAACAACGTTCGTAAAACCAGCTTCTTGCATCATGTGGAACCCAAACGGGTGAGAGCCATCATCAAAGAAGTGGAAACGTTGTTGACTGAAGGGCGATCTCTGACCACCCTGAGCGATCAAGAGCCCTATTATCTAATCGGGCTGCCCTATCTTTGGCAAGAAAAGCATCCCTGGGAGCCCAGCCAGTCGCGCCTCAACAGTCATCATCTGACGGCTAAAGAAAATGACGAGCTGCACGCTCAATTGCCGACCGGCACCCCCTCAGCGCGCTTTTTGGATTTGTTCGAATTCTTAGATTTGATTAAGCTACTGCACACTAAATCACAGAGCGAATATCCGCCCAACCGGCGCATGCCCCTAAGTGATGCCTTGACTGAGCACATCAAGTTTCGCCTGCTCCACTCGGGCACTGTGACCCAAGTGGATATTCCCTTTTTATCGATCCCTATTTTTGCCCTTACCCGCACTCACTACTCCCCCAAGGGCGAACGTGAGCGGGTCTTTACCATGATGGATGACCTGGCTCGGTTCAGTAAATTGATGCAGGGGTGGGTGGTAGAGCGACCAGATATTTTGCGCGGCTTAGAAGTCTTTGACGTTCCCCAAGATCAGCGTCATGAAGCCTTAACCGAGCTCGACAGTCTGCTCAAAGCCTGGGCTGACAAATATCACCAAGAGGGAGGCTATCCCATGATTTTGCAGTTGGCGGCGGGCACCCGTGAATTAGGCGAAGCGTAGAATGATGCGAGTCAGTACCGCTTGCTATTGATTGCGAGCTTAAGGCAAAAGATAGCCAATATTACGTATCGAGCTCCTTGGGAGCCACACCCGTAGCCATCAAGGCTTCTAAATTCGCGGTGGAGACCGATCAGTTAAAGCGGCATCGCTCGATCTGGAGATAATCAGCATTCGTGGCTGGCTGTGATCACCTCTCCTCAACCGCTTGCATCTCTATCGCGACGCCGCCACATGGTTTCTTATAGACCTCTCAGAGCACCTCTCGTCAATTGCTGGACACCTAGCCGAACGCTAGCTTGGATATCGATGCGGCCAATCGTGCTCTTGTCAGCGGTGCAATGGCGTCAGTAATATTCAAAGATGCGGAGAGAGTATATGTCAGACGACCGGCTAAGAGGTCACTGGTTTCAAATGCTGTCCTTAGCGGATTTGCCGAGGTTGCATGAAGCCTTGAACTCGCTAAACTTGACGCTACACAAGTTGGAAAGCTGGCAACCCAGATAGACTCCCTCTTAACCTAATTGTGGTGAATGGCGATCGGCGCAATATCATCTTTCCTAGAGCAATGTTTGCCAGAATTAAGGCCTGGGCACCTTAAAATTACGCTCTACCCCCACTCTGAGTCACAATCCCCCTTATGCTTCAGCAAATTGAACAACTCTGCAAAGATACTGACGGTAGATACGCCACTGATGCTGAACTGATGTTCTTTCAGGATTATCTTAAAACCGCAAGATTACGATTCACGCTTTATCAAAAGCTCCAAAAGCTAGAATCTCAAATCGTTCAGCAAGTTCTGCAGCAACTGCGAGATAAAGATCCCACCCTGCTAAAAATAGGCGACACCGAGCTGACCGCGAAATGGCAGCGAGATACTATTCGGCTCTTGCGCTATGCCGCTACGGCATTGTTATCGGACGATCCTCAGATCTTTAAAGATTGCATGCTGATCTGGTTTCAAACCATCATGAAATCATTTAAGGCTGAGCGGAGTTGCGAAGCGACTTATCAGATCATGCAATCTGTGGTCAAAGCCGCACTAACACCTGATGAAGCCGCTCTTTTTTGTCCGCTATTAGAGATGAGCCGCGCCAGCTTGGGCACAGCAGCTCAGTAGTTTGACCAGGGTTTAGAGCTTTCTGCTACTGTTTTTAGTGGAATTTATAAGTATTTTCTCAGAGGGCTTGTTCGTCCACTTTTGGGTTCCACCGGGTCAAATCTCAGGCATCTGCTTCAGTAATTGTCACGAGTGGATTTTCTCAGTCTTTTCCAGCCGTCGTGCCTGAGGTCTGAAGAATCGGAGGATACGGTACTTTTTTCGGTTTGTGTTAATGGAATTTGAGAATTTATATGTCCAAAATCTGTCAGAATTGACATACTAAAGAAGGTAACTTTTAAGAATTTTCAACTTCGACAACGGATAGTTGAGATCAGTAACTGATTGGGCACATTACACCCATCAGATCAATAAAAATGAGCTTTGCAGGCAGGGATTTATGGCTACTACTTTATTGACAAACACACATCAGCAGCACGATCGCCATCCCAAGAAACACAATCACTACAGCTTTAAGGACTTTTTTCAATTCAATCCTGAAGTGGGTAGCGTCGTTGATTGGAACGGGGGGCGCAATTTTTTCTCCAGTGAAGACTTTATTATTGGTCTGCTAGAAGGCTTGGAAGAAGAAGTTGGCGAGGCCTCTGCCGCCATCATGTATTCCATCGGGTTGGAATGGGGGAAGCATGATTCATTGTTCTTCGAAAGCTGGTTTGAAAAAGAATTTGGCATGAATGCCCGGACTGCCAATCTGATGTTTTTGCTAGAAACCTGGTGGTGGCCGTTTACCTCTCAGGGCTGGGGCCGTTGGGAAGTTGACATGAGCGATCGCAAGCAGGGCTTCATGTTTATTAACGTGTTTGACTCAGCGGTTGCGCGCACTCTGGGCGATGTGGGCAAGCCAGTTTGCCACATCTATGCCGGGCTCTTCGCCGGATTCTTTACCGAAATGGTGCGTAAGCAGCTCAGCTGCATCGAAATCCAGTGTTATTCCATGGGCGAAACCTACTGTAAGTTTTTGTTGGGAGGCAAAGATCGGATCGATGCCGCCGCCTTTTGGATGAATGAGGGCGCTACTGCCCGTGACATTGAGAAGCGACTGCGGTCTGGGGAGGCAGTGGGATGAGTTACACGACTACTCAAAATGGTCATGTTACCCTGCCCTCAACTTGGTCAACGGTCTCTGTCCGCGATTTTTTTGAGCAACTGCCCTGGACTGGAGAAGCGCCTCTGCCAACCCTTCAGACCGCAGCCACGGCAGACCTGCCAACGCTGAGCTTGCAGCTCAAAGTCAGTGATTTCTTCAGCCGCTTTCCCTGGACCGGTCAGCCTGATATTGGCACCCCGGTTGCGCCCATCACCGTACAGCCTGACCTGCCTGCCGAAGACGATCTGACGCTCGATGGGTTTGCTGATTTATTTTGAAGCTCTTAGGTAAACCGAATGCTATGGCATGGTGCCCTCCTAAGTGAATTGTTGCGTGACGCCATTGACCCATTGATTTGGAGTGTAGTTTGATGAATCCTAAACTTGCATCATTGTTTGATGAACCCGAAAAGGCCTATCTGCAGCCTCATGAACTCAATGCTTTGAGCCAACTCGTGAGTTCGCTGCCTGATCGCATCAACCTCTATCGTCGCCTACGCAACGAAGAACTCACCCTCATGCAGGCAGTGGCTGATGCGCTGCAGCAGAAATTTGCCCAAGAGTCGGAAGACAAACTTAAGCGCAGCCTGCAGAACGGCATGTTGATGGTGCGATATGCCGCAATGGCCATGCTCACTGACGATGTCGAGATCGTCGTCAAACGGTTGGAACCCTGGTTGCCAGAAATGATTGAGGCCTATGACACCCGCGCCATTGATCAAGCGCTGTACCAGCTCATTCGAGAGCAGTTTGTGAGCCGGTTTACCCCTGCTCAAATGACCCTGCTGATCCCTGGACTGGATGCCGCTCAGCAAATTATCACACCGTCGAGCGCCGCAAACGACGACGATGACGCTGAAATTACCAGTGAAACACTGGTGAGCTTATTTTAAGTAGTAATTACCGGAAGGATGACCGATGATTTCTGTTGCTGATCTACTTGTCGACGATCGCCTGCCAAGTAATTACTTTGCCAGTGATGTCTACGTTCAAGGCACTCTCGAATTAGGCCTGCTAGAAAACCGGCGCGGCGATCGCTTACTAGCTCTGCCCGATGCGTTAATGAAAGCGATCGTGTCCGGCCTCAATAAAGAGACCGGACAGGCCACCAAGTATGTGCTGAAAAACTGTGGTCTTTGGTGGGGTAAGAATTTCTACGCTCGGTTTTGTGAAGAACTGAGTGAGTATTACAAAAAAGGCGTTGCTGACCTGCCAATGGTTGAATTTGTCCAAGCTCTGCAAGAATGCTGGCGAACTCATGGCTGGGGCCGAATCAGCTTGAATACGGAATATCAGCTGCAGGGGTTTTTGGTCATTGAGGTGAAAAACTCTCCCTTTACAGCTCACCAGATTCAGTCTGAGCAGCCTTCTGGGGCTTTAGAAGGTGGGGTTTTACAAGCATTCTTTAGCCAACTCACGGGCCGCGACCTCAGCTGCCTGCAAACGAGTTGTGAATCCCTTGGGGCTGATCGCAACCGCTTTGTGTTGGGGTTAGCGGATCGTCTGCAGTCGGCGGAAGCCTTAGTCCAAGAAGGGCAGCCCCACGATGCCATTATGAAAATGCTGATTCAGTAACCCTTTATAACTGATTCCTTTGTGTCATCGACCACACTCCCACGAAAGTTTCGAAGCTCCAAATATCGGTCACTAGGGTTAGTAGGGCAAGGACAATTTGGGCAGGTTTACTGCGCTATCCATCGCAAGACAGGGCGATTGGTGGCGCTTAAGCATTTAAACCGCAAGCGCTTTGCTACGCACCAGTTTTTGCGTGAGCTGCGGTTTTTGTTGAGTTTAGATCACCCCCACATTGCCAACTGTTTATCGCTGAATCAGGCGAGTAACGGCCGCCAACTCGTCTTGGAATATTGTGAAGCGGGCACCCTCCGCGACCTCTTAGAACAAGACACTCAGTTGACCTTAGCGGAGATTCTGGCCCTCATCACCGCCGTATTGGAGGCGCTGGAACATGCTCATCGCAAGAACATTGTTCACTGCGACATTAAGCCTGAGAACATTTTACTGACCTTAGAACCCGATGGCTGGCGGCCCAAAGTTTCTGATTTTGGCATCGCTCGCTTGAGTGAAGAACTACGCTCGGGCCATAAGTGAGCTACTCGCTCGCCTGCCTATATGGCACCAGAGCGATTTTACTATCAAGTTTCGGCGGCTTCTGACCTTTACGCGATTGGCGTGGTTTTATACGAACTTTTGATGGGGGCGCGGCCTTTTGCCGGCAGCTACAATCAGCTCATGGTGTCTCATCTCAATCATGAAGTGAAGCTGCCGGCAGCTGTTCCCTTGGCTATGCAAAAGATTCTCAAGAAAGCTACCGAAAAACTGATTCCTCGGCGCTTTCAGAATGCCACAGAGATGAAAGCAAGCATCCTCGCGGCGCGCCAATCATTTACGGCGGCTGAGCTGCACGATCGCTTTCCTAAATCACCGCTATCAACCTCCAGCAGTGAGTATGTCCCACGGCGGCCCATCTCTTTGTCGAGAGCTTGTACGGCCTTAAGCCTGTCGCCCAAGGATGCACCCACTGCACATCTGACTGGGGCTTTTCACCAAGACGTCTATCGTTGGCCGTTGTCGCCCACCGCTGAGCTTGAGCGACTCACCCCCCAATACCACTGGCACTTAGAGCACAATGTAGTTCAGATTTTGCAAACTGTAGCCGGGGCGGTGGCCGTCACGGCTCACGCTGTTTATCAGCTGCAAGAGCCCGAGTCCGTTCAGTTGCTGATGGCGTTTGACGAGCCCATTGCGGTTTTGCCCGGTAGCGATCGCTGGCTCATTGTGCGGAGTGCCGTCTCAGGGGCAGATTATTGGCTGGTTGATGTGTTGTCTAAAGTCCCAGTTGAGCCTTACTGGTTTACGCTACTGGCCCCCAGTGAGCCCACCTACGCCTTAGCTTTGAACGAGCGTTACTTTCTCATCGCGGCCGTTAATGGCCATCAAACTGATCTGCAGTTTGTTACCCGTTGGGGCCAATCTCTCGGTCAACTCCATCTGCAATCGCCGATTCATCAGCTCGCGACTAGCCAAATCCCCAATTGCTTTCTCGCGCAAGCGGGTACGGAAAAAACTGATTTGCTGATCGTTCACCTGCGACCCTATCGCGTGATCCGCTGTCGTCTTGACATTATGTTTGAGTGGCTGGGTGAATTAGTGACGGGCTTTGTCGCGATCAGCACGACGGGACAAATGCGGCTCGTGAACTTTCAAGGCCAGGTGATTGGGCAAGTTACGAATTTGCCCATTCCTCGAGCGATCGCCTTTCAGGCCCCGTATCACATCTGGTTAACGAGCGAACAGTCTGGAAAGCCGCAACTGCATCGCCTGGATATTCGTGACCTCAATTTGGACATTGTCTTTTAAGGGGACAAATTGAGATTTGTAGCTCAAACAGTTGTTTGTGTTGTGCTCCAACCGATATGTTCCTAAAGCATAGAAACTGCTTGAAAGGACACGATTTTGCTGGAATACATCACACTCCCCGATAACATTTTGCCGCCAGTGGCGCCCTACTCCCATGCGGTGCGCGCCGGAGATTTTTTGTTCGTCACGGGGCAGCTTGCCGAAGATCCGCTCTCAGGAGACGTCAAAAAAGATGCGATTGAGGCCCAAACCACCCAGGTTATGGAAAACCTGCAGCGAGTTCTAACCCATGCGGGTAGTGGATTTGACCGGGTTGTCATGGCGCGCATCTTCGTCACTGACTTTCGCTATTACGAAGCCGTCAACCAGGTGTATGCCAGCTACTGTACAGCAGGAAAACTGCCGAGCCGAACGACAGTAGGGGTAACGGCATTAGCCGGATTCGGCGATGTTGAGATCGACCTCATCGTTTACTGCGGTCAATCATAAAACGCCCGCCAAGTAGAGAACTGCCCTATCGGGTGTGAAGCCAATGCAGGGACAGGCCCCGTAACCAAGGATAACCCCAATTCTCTGAAACTGGACTATAGATCTTCCTCATTCCCTACGGGAAGGCTCCGTCAACGACTCTGCTCAAGTAACGTAGGCTGAGCGGAGTCAAAGCCGACTTGTCTGTGCAGCTGTAATTTGTAGAACTGGTAAATCTTTGGCAATCAGCCACTGCCTTCGCACAGGGGCTTGTCTCACTGTGTTGACCGGGAATTGGGCAGCTCTAGAGCCACCCAATTGAGCCGATACCTTTGCAGCGGAAGCCGCTCTGGCGAGTGCTTGCTCAACTCTCCAAAAAAGCAAACTCAGACATCAAGTGATGCCTGAGTTTGATATAAAACTGATGCAGGGAGTGCCGTCATCAGCTTGACGATATCTCCTGACAGCGCAAATGTCGGCGTCTTTTACAGAGCCGGTGTTGGTGTCGTCAACCAGCCAGCACTGAGCACCACCGTCAACCCCATAAACAGCGCTGTCAACGTCCAAGTAACACGATTGAGGGTGATTTCAGCGCTTTTAGTGCTGGTAAACAATTGGGCTTGACCGCCTAAAGCGCCGAGACCGTCACCCTTAGGGCTGTGAAGCAGCACCAGAACGGTCAGGCCAATTGCGGCAACTGACCAGACAATTTTTACAATCGAAACGACAGCCATAGGTTCTAATATCTAGCCAATAAAAGTCAGATTGAGCGTCTGAGCCAAGCAATCTGTGTCGTCTTATCCTAACCTGAAATTTGTGTCATAAGCCCCCACCCTGCGCTATGAACAGGGCAATTGCCTGACATGACGCTTTGGTCGGATCAGAAATCCTATCAGCTAGAGGCTGACTCTCACCGGAGTGCGATTAGGCCGCACATCAACGGCTGCATTAATCACCATGGAGCGTCCGGTCATTTCCTTCGGCTTAGGCAGGTTCAAAATATCGAGAATAGTCGGCGCAATGTCTGACAGTCGCCCATCTTCGCGTAGCAATACCTCTCCCCCATGTCCGGGCACTGTGAGCTTTTCACCCTCGACCAAAATAAAGGGTACCGGGTTGGTGGTGTGGGCCGTCCAGGGCTTATGGTTTTCGTCCCACATGTATTCAGCGTTACCGTGGTCAGCAGTAATGATCGCCGTGCCACCAGCTCTGCCAATGCCATCCACGAGCCGCCCGACTTCGGCATCTACAGACTGAATCGCCTGCACTGTCGCGTCTAGGTTGCCGGTGTGGCCGACCATGTCGGGGTTCGCATAGTTGATCACAATCAACGAGTACATGCCTTTTTGAATCGCCGCGATCGCTGCATCGGTGACCCTGTTGGCCGACATGGGGGGAGCTTTGTCATAGGTCGTCACCTGGGGGCTGGGGATCAGTTCTCGATCCTCTCCTTTAAACGGCTCCTCTAAACCACCGTTAAAGAAATATGTCACATGGGCGTACTTTTCCGTCTCAGCGGTGCGAAACTGCTTCAACCCTTGTTCAGCAATGACTTCGCCTAAAATTTTGCTCAGATTTTGCGGCGGAAACGCGACTGGAACGGGCAAGTGCGAATCGTATTGAGTCATCGTGACGAATTTGAGGGGCTCAATGAGCGATCGCTCAAACCCAGTAAACTCAGTATCTACAAACGCTTGGGTCAACTGTCGCGCTCGATCAGGGCGAAAGTTGAAGAAAATCACACCATCGCCCGGTTCAATAGCACCGGGAGCAATGCGGATCGGTTCGATAAACTCGTCGGTGATGCCATTGGTGTAAGCCGCCTGCATAAT
The DNA here is from genome assembly GCA_937897665.1 of uncultured Halomicronema sp. GTDB lineage: Bacteria > Cyanobacteriota > Cyanobacteriia > Phormidesmidales > Phormidesmidaceae > Halomicronema. Next base: position 9,086 of record CALCPB010000305.1, read on the forward strand.
TTCCACTGCAGAGCGCCCATCTCCTGAGCCATCATTGACCATGACGCGATAGGCTTTTTCGACTCGATCCCAGCGGTGATCACGATCCATGGCATAGTACCGACCACTGAGAGTGGCGATCCGGCCAACGCCCTGCGCCTCTGTAAAGTCTTGCAGCGCCTGCACCGAGCGATAGCCGTCAGTCGGCTTAGTATCGCGTCCGTCCGTAATGACGTGAATGCAGACCTCAGACACATCCTGAGCTTTGGCCATTTCTAACAGGCCTAACAAATGCTTGATGTGAGAATGAACACCGCCGTCTGAACACAGGCCCACAAAGTGCAGCTTGCTGTTGCGATAGCGCACCTTTTGACAGACTTCCAACAGGGCGGCATTTTCTTGAATGCTGCCATCCTCGATCGCATCCGACACGCGAACCAGCTCTTGGGGCACAACGCGACCCGCCCCAATGTTGAGATGGCCTACCTCGGAGTTGCCCATTTGCCCCTCTGGCAAACCGACATCTTTGCCAGAGGTGTGCATCAGCGTGTGTGGATAAGCATGCCAGAGACTATCCATTACAGGCGTATCTGCAACGGTTACGGCATTACCATCAGTCTCTGCTCGATACCCCCAACCATCTAAGATGATGAGCACCATAGGTGGGATAGGCGCTTGAGTCATTGGCTTTTAGGATTCCTGCAAACTAGGAGACAATTATTGGGGCGATCATATCATCAGTTTTTCCTGACATATAATCCCTTAAGATAAGATCCTTTTATTGAGCGCTGCCTTTAAAGTTCAGTCTTTGAATTGCCGCGCTTTTTTCAAGAGCTTATCAGCAATTGCCTCTTTTGCAAGGGTGGTCACACTTTGAGCGATCGCTGAGAAGCGGCTGGCCGAAGATTAGCATGAATTTTGGTAACGCATTTCTCAGAATACTGTGACTTTTAGCGGGAAATTTGATTCTCGGAATGGGAAAACTCTCAGTTTTCTTGACTAGTTTTGGAGAAAATCAATCGCTAGTTTTGCGGGCAGTGAAAAGCCCAATCCTATGAAAAATCAGAATTAGGGACGAGACAATGTGGCGCTGATGTGGCGAACTGTTCCATCGCGATCTATTCAAGCCAAGAAGATGCCGCTTGGTGACCACGCCGTCACT
>CALCPB010000306.1 GCA_937897665.1 uncultured Halomicronema sp.
CGGCTCTCAGCTCTTGAAATAGTGGAGAAAGCCGGTGGTGCCTCGCTATTCGGCGCGGTCGGCTGCCGGTGGCTGGCAGAGCTCGCGGGTGTCGGCATCGACCTGCTGGTTGTGCTGCAAATAATCGGCGAGCCAGGCACAACTGCTACGCAGCAATGCATCAATATCATTCATGCCATCCCGATGCCAAATGAGGACCTGTGAGTCACTGCTAGCCGAGACGAGATAATCACCCTGGACATCGATCGCCACATCGCGCACGCCTTGAGTATGGCCCGAGAGCGTGGTAATGAGCTCGCCCTGCAAATCCCATACGCGAATAGAGTTATCATTGCTCGCCGTGACGATTTGCTGACCGTCGGGACTGAACGTGACGGCCAAAACACCGTCTTCATGGCCTTCAAGCGTTTGCAAAAGCTCACCACTGCTGGCTTCCCAGAGGTTGACCCGATTGTCGTAGCTGGCCGTGGCCAACAACTGGCTATCGGGGCTAAATTCAGCATCCAAGACCCACCCCCGGTGATTTCTCAGCGCCTGGGGCTCAGCCGTCGTCTCTCCATTGATAATGTCGTCTACCCTCCACAGGTGAGTGAGATGATCCCACCCGGTGGAGACTAAGTACTGCCCATCGGCACTGAAATTTACGCCAAAGGCTCCGTCTCGATGGGCTTCTAGAGTTTCAATCAAAGTGCCGTCGGTTTGCCACAGGCGGAGCGTATGATCGTCACCCACCGACGCTAAGAGTTCGCCGTTCGGGTGAAAGGCGACATCGTTGACGCTGCCGACATGCCCTTGCAGGGTGACTGAGGATGGCGTCGAGGTCAGAAAATCACGCCAGAGACGAACGGTGCCATCGGCACTGGCTGAGTCGAGGCGATCGCCCGCGGTATCAAATTCGAGACCGTTGACCGCCCCCGTGTGGCCGGGTAAAGAGGCCAGCAAATCACCGTCTTCGTGCCACAGGCGAAGGATGCCATTATCGCCCCCGGAGGCGACGACTTCACTGTTATCGGGTGCAATGGTGATGACATTAACCGGCCCCGTGTGGCCCCGCAGCACATGCAGATTATCGCGCTGTAAATCCCAAAGACGCACGGCGCGATCGCCCCCCGAGGTAGCTATCATGCTGCCATCTGGACTCAGGGCCAGGGCGGCAATGAGCCCAGTGTGGCCCACCAGGCTGGCATAGGGGGTGCCATCTAACTGCCAAATTTTGATCACTTTGTCATCGCCGACGGTGATCAGCTGCTCACCATCAGGGGTAAAGCGAACGTTGTAAATCGGCCCTTCATGGGCCGTGAAGGTGCGAATCAGCGACTGGGTGGTGCGGTCATAAAGTCTGACCTGACGATCAACCCCCACCGCTACCAGCAGTTGACCATCGGCGCTGATATCGAGGGCAGTTACCTCAGACGGTTGGCTGGCTAGCGTCGCGATTTCAGTGCCGGATTCGTCCCAGAGATAAATGCTGCCCTTTTCATCACCGGCAATGAGCTGGCCATCGGGGGTCCACAGCAGCGCTTGAAAGCCACCAATGTCGCCCCTGAAGTTGGTAATAAGTTCACCGCTTAAGTTCCACACCTTTACGGTGGCATCTTCACTCGCCGTCGCCACGTACTCACCATTGGGAGCAAACGCCACCGCTCGGGTCGGTTGGCGGTGCGCCTGCCAGGTAAATTCAGCGCTGCCATCGCTGCTCCACAGATGCACTGCCCCATCGGAGTCAGCCGCCACGAGGGACTCACCATCGGGCGAGAAGTCAACGTCTAATAGGGGCGTGCCCTGGCCTTCTAACACAGCCAGCTCAGCTCCGTCTAAGCCCCAGAGGCGAATGCTACCATCGGCACTCACCGACGCCAGGGTTTGGCCATCGGGACTGAAGGCCACCTGCCAGACGTTGCTGGTGTGTCCTTCTAGGCGGTTGCTCTCTTGTACCCAAAACAGTGATTGCTGCAGCGAACTCAAGACCTGAGCCTCGAGTCCAGGCGTTTGTTGATCGGGCTCAAAAGCCTGAAAAACTTGCCCCGCGCGGGTGGCCGAGAGTAAAGATTCAAATCGACGATCGGACAAAAAGAGCGCTTGGGCCGATTGGTTGAGGGCCCGAAGTTGAGCCTGCTCGGCTAACTTTTGGGCTCGATGGGCCTGACGCGACAGTCCCCAGCTGGTGATGCCCATCGCCACCGCGAGTACAGAAACTGCCGTGACAAGCTGCAACCAGCGCTGTTGCCCGACAAGTTCCGCTTTATGGCGTCTCAGCTCACTCGCGCGAACGGCCGCTTCGGCTTCGGCACTGGTGATGACGTATTGATGATGTAGGGCCGTGGGCCGGGGTTCCTGATCTTTGCCCTGGGTGAGATAACGATTAGCGCGTTCGAGGTCGGCCCCCCGCAAGAGATAACTCTGATCGCGGCTGTTGCGTTCCCATTCCAAAGCCCGCACCAAAATGCGGGTGTGCGTGCGGACATAGTCCAAGTCCTGATCCAGGGCCTCTAGCAGGTGATTAAACCCCGTTTGAAAGTCATCTTGAGGCCGCAAAAAAATCCAGTTGAGCCGGGCGAGTTCTGGATGTACCTGATCAGGCTGCACATCTTCAAAAACCACCGGCACCAAGCGTTTGTTGTGCTGCAGTGCTTCCTCGATTTCTTGCCCACAGACCTGAGAGGCGACCGAGTCTGGGCTGAGGACAAACACAAAGGTGTCGGCCAGCTCAATGCCGAGTTGAATCTCTTGCCACCAATCAACTGCGACGGGAATGTTTTCCCAATCGACCCAGACCTCTCGCCCAGTCGCGTCTAGGGCACCATGCAATTCCTGCACAAATTCTTTGTTACGCCGCGAATAAGAGATGAAGACATTGGCCTGCTGGGCGTCTTGATCTAAGACTTTCCAGACGTCTTTGGGCATTTGCCGCCCCGACTTGGGCGCTAGCTTGACCCGATAGTAAGTGACGCCCGCTTTTTCTAACGTTTTTAAGAGGCCACGAGCGAGCAGGCCATCGAGGCTGGCTTGCACTTGGTTGATCTCTTGGTGCAGGCTCTCGGCAATGGTGGTGGAGGGGGCCTCATAATGACGCAGGAGCCAGTTGACCAGAGACTGCTGCTCAGGTGGCATCATTAAGATATCGGCAACTTTTAAGCCGGGGAGTCGCGATCGCCGACCGCTGGATTTTCCCTTTAACAGCGCGTCTAACGCATCTTCACCCATGAGCACTCCTGACTTGCCACCCAACTGCCAGTCCCCTAATAGTCTGACCGTTGCTGATGCCGATTCTCTTCCCATCATATCGGAGGGAAGAATTGCGAGGTTTCGGTTCTTTCAGAGGATACCTAACCAAGTTTAAAAAATGCTGAGCTGGTCACTGCCCGGCCAGGAGAGCGATGTTCAATCCGTCAGCAAAAGCTTGAGGTCTTGAATAAAATCAGCGGGCCGGTTGTCTAGGTCGATCGCGGTGAGCAACTCATCGGACTTGTCGACGAGGTTGGCAAGTCGAGGGTCGTCAGTCGTCTTGCCTTCCACCACTTTGTAGCGCAGGGCTTCGACAATATCGTCAGCCACGCGGCCCGCACCGGCCACGATCACCACTTCCCGCCCGGCATTGACGCTGGCATAGGCATCTTTGACCGTGACGGCGCCGCCATTAACTAAAATCGTCATCGATTCATGAGCATCGGATAGATGGGTGGCGAATACCGAAATCCAGGGCGATTCGTCACCCCATTTTTCACCGGGGACAAGGATGCAGTGGGTATGGTTGGGTTCTAGGGTCGAAGCATCGGGATGGGAAACCGGGTGATCGGGTAAGTTGACCAGCGATCGCGGGGCCACTCCAATCAGCGGAAAAGTGCCATTAATCGATGTTCGAGCTTGGCCCATCAGCCGCATCACCCCGGCATCCGTACCGCCATCAACGACGTAGAGCTGCAGGTCTTCGGCGAGGGGCGCCAGCACCCGGTGAAACAGGCCGTTGAGCTGAACTTTTTGATCTTCATCCAGCCCACTGGCGCCGCCGACAATCACCAGTGTGGTGCGAGGCTCAGACAACCCAGCCGTTTTAAGATAAGGCTCTAAATCCGCCTGCTCAGCAATAAAACCAACTTGGACGCCCGGATGATCGGGGTTCTCGGGTTCTCGCAGTTGATAAACCTGAACGGGGGATGGCATAGGTTATAGATTGGCGCTCAATCAGCAAAGTGTGAATGCCCATGGTTACGATACCGCTACGCTGGGCGGCATCGTCATGAGCCAGGCTGCCACTAAGGGAGGCAAATTACTCTCAAGATGCCCAGTTTGGGGAAATGAAAACAGCTGTGCACAGGATACATGGAGATCTAAAACCCAACAATATCAACGCAGTCTTTAAACATGTCACTGACGGCGGCAGCATTTTTGACCGCTAGGTTGCCCCCTGTTCATGAGTCCCTGGGCAGCCACCGCCGATCGCCGCTCCTTCCCTGACCGCAAGAGAACAGTCAGCCTAGCGGTCAGCTGACAGACTGGCTGGTTGCCCGATGACAGTCTCTCACTGTTTTCCTGAAACCTTGGTTTAGACAACCATCAGGACTAAGCCGAGAAGCGCATACTATGATGAGAATGAAAGCTTAACTTTTGTAAATCATTTTGACTTCGGTTGTCAGACATCCCCCAGAGCTGCCCTGTCCGGCTACGTGGTTGGCGCTCGATATTCTGTGGCAAGGCGGCAGTTCGGTCGTTAAACGGGGGCTCCCCCACGATCAGCTCTCTCCGGCCTGGCAAATTTTGCTGTTGGGCGATGGATCACCCACCCGCCATTTGCAACTGCTCACCCGTGAGCGCACCGATGTGGACGTGATTGACATGTCAGCCATTGGCCAAGCGCCGGATCAGGCCCCCGAGATTATTCAAGCGGTGCCGGGGCCGCGATTACGCCGACAAGTTTGGCTGCGCACCGCATCGGGGCAGCGCTTGGCCTACGCCACCTCATGGTGGGAGGCCAGCCATGTGGATGAATATCTGCAAAATAAGTCACTGCCCATTTGGGCCAGTTTGTCGCGCATTCGAGCGGAACTCTATCGCGACATTCGCGGCATTTACTACGGTCACTCGCAGCCGCTAGAAGATGCTTTTGGTGAGCGAGGGCCGTTTTGGGGTAGGCACTATCTGTTTTGGCATAACGGCAAACCCCTCACGCTGATTTATGAGGTGTTTTCACCCTATCTCACCCGCTATCTCGGCTCTTCGCGGGCCGAGGTCAGCCTCGAGGAATGAGGGCTAAGTCGGCAAGTAGGCGTCACTATATCTATGAATTGAGGCTACTTATCTTTGCATATTGGTCAATCATGGAAATTCAAACTTTCAGAGGCATTCAGATACAAGAAACCAATGATTATATGACGCTCGTTCGAGCGCCTGTTGAATCAGTGGCAACGATGCTGAATCAGGTTAAAAACCCTATAGATTGGCTTCAAGACGTTTATCTTCAGCCAATAGAGACTCATTCTCGAGGTCTAATTGCTCTTCAATTTCGTGGTCATGCCTGGTCAATCATTCACGAATTGAATTTTTGGCAGTATTCAGACTATGAGCCAGATGCCCAGTCGTTATCGCTGGCCCTAAATACTTGTGGCGTGTACTACTACATCAGTGACACGGCTTATGAACTGATATACGCCTTATACGATGAGGGCAAATGCAGTGAAAAGATGATATTTCGCGATAATGAGGAATTTCACTTTGAGTCACAAATAAGGCCTTTAACAAAAGCAGATATTCGTTCTCCCAACGGTTTCGCAGATGACTTTTTCAGAGAACAAGACATTTATATTCCTTCACTCTCTTTTTCTACATCTCGACTTATGACCAGAGTTACTGACCAACTAACTCTTCTGGAATTTTGGGGAGTAGCCCCTAATTCTTTGGAAGCGGTAAAGTTCGAAAAACAAGATTTCGAACGAGTTGATTATTTGATTTTAAAAAAAGGAAAAAACTCTGTTCCCACCAATAGAGAATTGGCAGTTTCTCAGCATTTGCATGAATATCAAGGTGTAGAACAAGATGAAGGACAAGCCCCAGGCTTTTTTAATAGAGGTTCTGAATTGCAGCAGGCGGGGCAGCATCAAGACGCTGTTGATGCATTCAGCGAAGCCATTCGTCTGCGCTCAGACTACGCTGAAGCTTACGTTGGCCGTGCAACTTCCTATGCAGCGTTGAGAGATTTTCAAGGAGCAATGGGAGACTTTAATAAACTTGCTGATATTGCGGAAAGGACAGGAAATCTCGAAAGCGTGAAGCGCGTTGAAGCGGCCATTAACCATTATCGATATTCGTATTAATGTGCTTGACGATCGCGATCGCCCCAGCCCTTTAACGCAAACCGATGTCGGCCATGAGCTGCCAATGCTTCTTAACCGGCACCAACGTGTTGGCGGTGATGAAGCCGCTAGCGGCCACAGCGGGTAGGCCAATGCCGGGAAACGTCGAGTCGCCGCGGCACGACAGCCCGTCAATCGGGG
>CALCPB010000307.1 GCA_937897665.1 uncultured Halomicronema sp.
GTGGCGTAAGGGTTTCAACCATCGGTAGAGTCCTGATTGATGAGGTCACACTACACTCAGCGCTATCCTTGTGAATCCTGGGTGGTTTCCGCGAAGGGAAAGCCCTGTCATACTGTCCAGTCTGCTGCGGTAATGGGGATTGGCAAGGGAGTAGAAGGCTCTCTATCTACAAAGCAAGCTCGTGGGCTTGAGGGTGCGTCCAGAGTCACTCCTAACATCATTCTCCCTGTACCAACCCCATATACAAGGATGCGTTGCTAACAAGCAAACGCACCAATGAAAAGCATTTTGAGCAGCATCTGCCCGCCGCTTAAAACTTGGGCACGCTGACAGCAAACGTTTTCAGACATGCTGAATGCCCAACTACCGCAGACCCAAAATTGCCATGGGTACCTACTTCGTCACCCAGGTCACCCATCAGCGATCGCCCTGGTTATGCCGCGCAGACGCCCGTGATGCTTTGCGAACTGCGATCTCTCAGGTACGGTGCAACCGGTCCTTTCAAATTGAAGCCTTTGTGCTGCTGCCCGATCACTTTCACTGCTTGTTGACCTTGCCCGATGATGACAGCGATTTATCCACTCGGCTGCGTGGTGCGTTTGCTTGGCAGCAACGCACCCTACGGCTGGCGTCGTTAGCAAGTTAGCGAAACTCGCCGCCAAAGCCGATCGAGGTTCTGCCCATCGCCTCATAAACCGTGATGCCCAGCGGCAAATCGACATTGCCATTGTCATCAATAAACTGCTCAAAAAAGCTCAAATCAACCAGATCGCCAATGTCGGGGGTGTCATCTTCGTCGTCATTGTGGTCGGTGTTATTGATGTTGCTCGCCACTGTGCGTAATAAATCAGGACTGTAAGTTGCCTCAGGCTGCACCGAAGCGCTGACACCCGCCACTGGCAGCGCTTTTGTCTGGTCAGGTAGGGCTGCTGCCGCGATATCGGGCGAGTCTAACGGCAACAAATCCGCTGCGGTGCCCGTCGATTGAGCTTGGGCCGATGCGCCTAGGGCCGAGAGTGAGACGGCTGACCCGACGGTAATCAAGGCGACTTTACTAGAAGACTTCATTGACTAAGACCCATAGATGGTTAAGTGAGCTAGCCCAGCATTTGGAACCGCTTGCCGGTGGGGGCTTTGGTCAAAAACTGAGGCAGCACTTAACCTTCCGGTGGGAACAATTTCTATCGGGATGAATCATACAAAAGTTGTTGAACTTTCTCGACGTTATTGCGGAATCGGAGCGATCGCTGGTGTAGCCCCCTCCCAATCAGCCGCTCATGTCGCGACAAATAGCCCTTCCATCACCACCGCTGCCGACAATCTAGACGTCAGTAGTCACTTAGACGAAGATGAAATGACGGCTGGAAGCCACATCGAGCACCGGGGAAAGCTGGCCAAGTTTATGAGCCAACGTTTAATCGAAGTATTTTTGCCTGAGCAGCATCACCAGCAGGTCACCCAGCTGTTAAAAGCCCAAGCCGCGATCGCCACTTGGCTCGAACCCCGCTGGCAAGATCAGCTCTGGGTCAGAATTTTGGTTGACACGGCTGAGGCAGAAACGGTGATTGATCGCTTTGCTACCCAGTTTGAGGACGTTGAAGGATTTCGGCTGCTGTTGTTAGAGGTGGAGGCTTCGCTGCCGGTCCCTGACCCTGACCCCACAGACTCTGAAGACGCTTCGCTGCAGTCCGAAATGACGGCCAACCTCAAGCCTCAATCGTCTCGCATCAACCGCGAAGAGATTTACGATCGCGTGTTTCAAAGTGCTGATCTGTCCTGGGTGCAGCTCTCACTGATCGTGCTATCAACGGTGATTGCCGCGATCGGCATTGTGCGCGACAACCAGGCCGTAGTGATTGGGGAGATGGTGATTTCCCAACTGCTGCAGCCCACTATGGCCTTGGCTGATACAACACCCCAGGGGGGCAAATAGCTGGCCTACCGCACCCTGCGAACGGGGAGTATCGGCATTTTGCTGGCCCTGCTCCTGGCTGTGGCCATTGGCTACGTCATCCCTGTGTCTTTGGAATCATCGGAAATCGCCAGTCGTGTGCAGGTACGCTGGCCCGATGGCATTCTGGCCTTTGCCTCGGGCGTCGCAGGCGCGATCGCCCTGACTAGCGAAGAGCGCAGCGGCATTGTGGGCGTCATGGTTTCGGTGGCCTTGCTGCCGCCTCTGGTCGTTGCCGGATTACTGCTGGGAGCGGCTGAATGGTCATCCGCCTTTGGGGCTTCCTTGCTGACGTTGACCAACGTCATCTGTCTCAACTTGGCAGCCGTGACGACCTTTCTCATACAAGATCTCCGGCCTCGACAACTTCAGGCCCAACCTCAGGCTGAGCAGGTCACGCAGGCGGCGTATAGCATTTGGCTGCTGCTGCTAATGGCCTTAGTGGGAGTCGTCTTGGCCAACCGATTCTATGACCTCAATCTTTATTAGAGCGAGCCGGGGAGCAATTCTCAGCGATCGGCCTTCCCATGAAATCTGAGGAGCGCAGGGGAGCTGAGGGGCAGGGGAGCCCGATCTACAACCTTATTTCAGAGCATCGGTATAACTCCGACTTCTGAATTCCGACTTTTGCTATGTCAAGACACCGCAAGTGGCTGACCGACAACAACTTGCTTCGCTGGTCATTTTCCACCCAAAACTGGCTGCCAGCGCGGGTGTCGGCACCAGCAGGTCCTTGCCCCCCGACGGATTAGGTAGAAAATCCTTAATTTTGTTTCATCTTTTAGAAAACCGATCGCAATCCTGTACACTCTCCCTTTAGTGGAGTTTCATTTCTCCTGTAAGTGGATATTTTGCGTTTGTCATCAATATGAGCACCATGAAAAGATTCTTTTTGGGCCTGTTTGCGGTTGTGTTGAGCTGGTTAGGCACCGTGGCACCGGCACTCGCGGGCGACATTGCCCACGGCGGACAGATATTTTCGAACAACTGCGCCGCCTGTCACATTGGTGGCGGCAACGTGGTCAATGCCGCCAAGACTTTGAAGCTAGCCGACCTGCAAACCTATGAAATGGACTCCCTCGACGCCATTAAATATCAGGTCACCAACGGCAAAAACGCCATGCCCGCCTTTGCGGGTCGCTTAACCGAGGAAGATATTGATGACGTGGCTAGCTATGTTTTGGATCAGTCTGAAAAAGGCTGGTAAAGCGGGACTCCGCCAAGGTCAGCGATTGACCCTCACCATACTGGCGATCGCCAGTATGGTGCTGTTGCCGGGGCGAGCGATCGCCGCTCCGGCCAGCCTGCAGCTGGGGTTAGACGCCTTGCAGCAGCAGGACTTTGCCACCGCTGTGGAATATTTCGATCAGGCGATCCAACAACACGATTCTCTAGAGGTAGCCTACGGCCAGCGCTGTTTGGCCCATCTCATGCTGAATCAACCAGAGCAGGCAGTGCGAGACTGTTCTGCCGCGATCGCAGTGAATCCGGCCTATCCCAAGCTGCGCTTTTATCGCGGGCTGGCTCACTATCGCCTAAGTCAATACGCCGCCGCCGTAGCTGACCTGACTCAGCATCTGCGCGCCCAGCCAGACGACGCCCGCGCCTACTACAACTCTGGGCTGGCCAAGTTTGCCCAAGGCGACGTGTCCCCTGCGATCGCCGATTACCACCAAGCACTCCTCTACGCGGCTGATTTAAACGTCATTGAGCGATCAAATCTCTACAACGATTTGGGGGTCGCTTACCTCGCTAGCGGTTCCAAACCAGCAGAGACATTGCTCGCACTCGATCAAGCCGTGGCGTTAGATACTAGAGACACCCGCGCCTATTTCAATCGAGGCTGTGCCTGTCACGAGCAGGG
>CALCPB010000308.1 GCA_937897665.1 uncultured Halomicronema sp.
GCTGCTCCGGCATTGGTTGAGGTCTAGTTCACAGTACTCTTCCTTGAGGATTGGTAAGTGTATCGCTTGGAGGGGTGGTGTGAGAGCAGCACGCCACACTTGAGATCGCCGTGCGTGACTGACCTGCACCCTTGAAAAACCATAAAAAAAGCAGCGCCGACAAATATCCACGCTGCCCATTCAAAAAATGCTATTGGAGTGAAGACGTTACCGCCCACCCACAGTGATGGAATCAACTTTTAGGTGAGGCTGACCGACTGTGACATAAACGCTGCCGCTAATCGAGCCGCAGAATCCGGGCGCGAGGCTAATATCTTCTGAACACATCGAAATGCGCTGCATGATTTCCTTGGCTTCCCCAATCAGCGTCGCCCCTTTCAGCGGCTTGGTGATTTCGCCATTTTCGATCAGATAGGCTTCATCGACGCCAAAGTTGAACTGGCCGGTCGGGCCGACGCTGCCGCCGCCCATCTTTTTGCAGTAGATGCCCTTTTCCACCGAGCCAAACAGCTCATCCACTGAAAAATCCCCCGGCGCGATGTAAGTGTTCCGCATACGCGAGGCAGCGGCATAGGTGTAGCCCTGACGGCGGCCGCTGCCCGTGCGTGGATGCCCCGTGCGCATGGAACCGGCGCGATCGCTCAAGAAGTTCTTCAAAATGCCATTTTCAATCAGCAATGTGCGCTGGGTCGGCATGCCCTCATCGTCCATATCCAGGGTGCCAAAGGCATCGTCTGAGAGCCCTTCATCCCAGGCGGTGAGGTTTTCGTGGGCAATCTTTTCGCCTTTTTTGTCGATAAAGGGCGTGGTGCCGCGCTCAATTTGCGTCGTTTCTAACAGGTGACCACAGGCTTCGTGGAAAATGACGCCGCCAAAGTGATTCGCCATGATGACGGGGTAGTTGCCCGATTCGACATACTCGGCATAAAGCATCTTACCGGCGGACTCGGCGACTTCCTCAGCCGTGGTGCTGTAGTTCCGATTGCGCAAAAAGGCGGGGGCGCTGGTGTCACCCAATCGCTGACCAATCGACGAGCGATGTTCACCATCGGCACAGAGTAAATTGCAGCTAACCGACTGTGTCAGACGAATATCGCGGGCAAAGGTGCCGTCGCTGGCGGCCACTAAAATCTCTTGCCAATCGCGAAAATATCCGGCGCGTCGGGCCTGCACATGGCTACCAACTTTGGCGATCGCGGCGTTCGCAGAGAGCAACACGTCGCCCATTTCTTGCATCGAGCTACAGCCGTCGAGCCAAGCATCTTTGTTTTTAACGGCAGCGTAGTTTCGCAGCAGCTCTAAGTTCGTTTCCGGCACAGAGGCCGTGGGGCCAGGCAGAAACAGGCCCATAATCGACAGGGCTTTTTCTAACGCGCTGCGGAGGCCAGTAAAGGTAAGGTTGTTGGTGCTCACATAGCAGTCCGCTTTGCCTTTGAAGACGCGCACGCCCGCGCCGGTCACCAATCGGGGCGAGATGCCGGTAATGGCGTCATCCTCAGCCATGCAGCTGATGTATTGATTGCGCTCTAAAAAGAATTCGACAAAGTCAGCCCCGGCTGACCGCCCCAGCCCCAGCAACGTGGAGAGCGGTCCCCGCCAAGACTCATCGAAGCGATCGCGCGTAGCGTCATAGTGCAGCTGAGTGATCTCTTGCGTACTCAGCAGTTTGTCGGGGGTCATGGCGGCGGGCATAGAGGCCGTGTCCTTCTCAAAGATTTGCGTTCACAGTTGATGTTCAGTCTAGCAAAGGCCGCAGCGGAAAACCTGGTCGGACAACCGGCAGCAACACCCATTTCGGCACCGAGGGGTTGACTGACCGATATCGCGATTCCCAGGAACAGCCGCCTCCTGTCCTTTAGACAGTTGCCAGCCTGCCCCCTTGAACCGTGAACCTTAATATCAACTTGCGCCGTCCTCTACCAGCGCCCCGCGGCCAGTCAATTCAAGACTTGCCGCTGTCACCTCTGAGCATCATTAATCTAAGCTCAAAATTACGGTTCGCCAGCGAGGTCTCCCACCCTGTTGACTCGCCAAACTTTTCTGATGGGAGCTTGGGCCAGAGATGGCCAACGGTATTCGGCGTATTCTCAGGGAACTCTCAGGCAAAGCTTCACTGACTACCCCGGAACCCACAATCGTTCTCAGTAGTATTGAATGAAGTTCCTTGTCACCGTCGCAATTTCATGAGCAGCATTCTGCAATCTTCTGTTGGCCTATTGCGCTCTCGGCTATCTCGTCGCATTGTTAGCTGGGTGTTTTTTAGCATCGTCGTTATTGAGGGCGTGATTTTTGTACCCTCGTTTTATCGTCGCTACCGTGAAAAGCTGGGCGAACTCGAGCAAGTCTCTTCAGAAGTTTTATTTACGGCCAAAGCCAACGCCATGATGGGCGGTGACAATTTAGCAGTGTTGCAGCTAATCCAACAAAACCTCAAACCCAACTCCGTAATTTTGGGCGCGGCGCTGTGTGACCTGCAGGGCAACGTGATTGACACCTTTGGCGAATCGCCCGGCATTGACTGTCAAAGCGTACCAGAGGGTACGGTCGTCCGGCAGGTAACCGACAATCGACAGCGGTATGACGTGGCTTGGCCCAGCGATCGCCTGTCGGATCAGTACATTTTGATCGTCCGCCATGATGCCAGCGGCACAATTTATGAAATGGGCCAGTATGCCCTAGCCATCGCGGGGCTGGTCATCATCATTTCGGTGTTTGTCACCTTTGTCACCATCCTGGTGTTAGAGCGGATTTTGATCGTGCCGATTTTGCGCCTGCGCGATGATCTGCAGCAAGCAGGCGATGCCGTGAGCCAAGATCGGCCGCCCCATTTTCAAACCCGGGCCATGGCCCGCCGCGATGAACTGGGCGAAGTGTCTCGGGCCTTTTGTGACATGTTTACACGGGTTCACCAAGAGATTAGCGATCGCAAACAGGCGGAAGCCGCCCTCAAAGACGAACAGGCCAAATCGGAAAAGCTCCTGCGCAACATCTTGCCCGACACCATCGCTACACAGCTCAAAATGGAAGTAGGGGCGATCGCCTCGCGATTTGATGAGGCCACCATTTTATTTGCCGACATTGTGGATTTTACCGGGCTGTCGCAGCAAATCTCACCCAATGAGCTGGTGAGCGTATTGAATGAAGTGTTTTCGACCTTTGACGCCATTGCCGAAAAGTTGGGTCTTGAAAAGATCAAAACCATTGGCGATGCTTACATGGTCGTCGGCGGCCTGCCCGAACCCCAGCCTCATCACGCGCAAGCGATTTTAGAAATGGCCATTCAAATGCTGGATGCCATTCAATCGTTTCAGCGTCATGATGGCACCCCGTTTCAACTGCGGATTGGCAGCAACACGGGGCCGGTAGTGGCAGGCGTCATCGGCATCAAAAAATTTAGCTACGACCTCTGGGGAGACGCGGTCAATGTCGCCAGTCGCATGGAGGCCCACGGTGTCATTAACCGCATTCAAGTGAGCGCCACCACCTATCAACAGGTGAAAGCCTACTACGAGTTTGAAGATCGGGGCTGCATCGATATCAAAGGCCGCGGCACGATGCACACTTACTTGCTGAAAGGACGACGACCGTTGAGCAGCGCCATTCCCAAACAGTTCGCGACTCGCCAGTTGGCGATCGATAACCCTGACGCCTGAGGTTCTCGGCACCCACTGCTTAACCTGCCAGTCCGTTCGGCAACAGCAGATAACCAGCGGATAGCGCCAGCAGGGTTAGCAGAGTCAGGGCCAAAATCAGGCGCGGCAACCCCTGTCGAATTTTTTGCCGGTTCATCGTCATGCCCTAATTATCCCAGTCGTCCATGACATCGAATCGTTACCTTCTTAAGGATAAAAACATCTGGTCAGCTCCCTGGTTGTAGAAAAGAACCGATGTTTTGGAAATGTGATTTGAGCGTAGAGTCTAAACGCCCAGATCTTGCAGGGCGAAACGAATTTGCTCTAAGCGACGACGGTTGACCCCGAGATCAGATTCTCCCAGGCGAGCCGCCGATCGCAGATGAATTACAGCTTCGTCCGCCGGTAGATAAAACTCGGCATCGTCCACAAACCCCATGAGGCGGCTGGTCGATTGAGTGCGAATGTAATCGTCGGTTTGAGTCACGATCGCGGTGCGAGGCACAACGCCCAGTACCTTTACTAGCAGCTCCCGAGCCGTGGCGCGATCGCCGGTATAGGGGATCGGTGCGATGGCGTGATCGGCGTCGGCATCCTGGCTCACCACACAATTAGGACTGGCCGGACAGGGCAACAGGTGGCCATCTTTGAGGCCCAGTTCGGGGACATCGCCAGCAAAGGTGGTGCCCAAACCAGGCAGGGTCGCCACGGGAATTGGGGTAGCTAACGCGGGTGCTGTTGATAGAGGAGCAATCCAGAGTGCGATCGCAACGGTCCAAACGGTGACAACAGATAGCAGGCGACGGCAGAAACGCATAGAGATTACATCCAGTAAAAATTAAGTCCAAAAAATCGAGTCAAGGGGGCAGCGTTAAGTCAATAGCTGAAAATAAATGGCCAGGGGCAACACCACAAAGCCCAGGGCGATCGCCAAGCCCAGCACCAAACTCAAGCCATAAATGCTCCAGCGTACTGCTTTGGTGAGCAGGCCCAGTGACTGCAGAGCGCTCCACAAACCATGGCGCAGATGAACGCCTAAAAGCACCATAACGCCGGTATAGCTAAAAGCGTAGACGGGCCGTTGAAACTTTTCGATCACGAGGCGAGCCAGATCGCGGCTGGGCTCACCCTGAACGGTGGTCAGATAGTAAGTGCCAAACTTAAAGTTCACTAAGTGAATAATCAGAAACGTGGCCAACACCGACCCCGTCACAATCATGGTGCGGGAACTGATGGACTGCAGACTCGGCTCCCCCCGGCTGGCATAAACCGCGTAGCCCTCAGGCCGCGCCCACCGTCGCCGCCAAAAAATCTGGATGCCCGCGATCGCATGCACTAAAAAGGTGACCGCCAGCATCGTTTCTAGTAGCCACAGCAGCAGTATCCAGCGCTCTAGATAATAGGCATAGGTGTTGTAAGCCTCGTGACTGACAAACATCAGCAGGTTGCCCACCATATGCACCGTGACAAAAAAGGCGAGTCCCAGGCCCGTGAGGCCCGTGAGCAGCTTTTTGCCGATGGGCGATGCATAAAATTTCAGGAGGGCGGGTGAACTAGCGGTGTTGCGCATGGTGGCAGAATCCTGGGCGGGCAGGTAGTACCCGACGATTCGATGGATGGGTCAGGGCTAAACAGTGTCTATGATGACAGACCCGAGCGGCTGTGAGAGACGCGTCCTTCAGATTAAGGCGGCCATTCAGGACGGAGGTGACTGGCTCAATGACGAGTTATCGAAGGCCGTCACTTTGAGCGTGGCAATTTGCCAGGGGGCGAGGTGGCAGGAAGCCCCGGCGTCAGCCAGCGCATCTTCTAGCAGATCGGTGCGTTCAAAGGTGAGTGACGGGGCGGAGAGAGTGGCTGAGCGGCCATACAGTTCCCACAGACGCAGGATGTACTGGTCGTCGGCATCCTCAGCCAGCTTCAATGCGGCCAGATGCATCCCCGCTGTGCCGATGTCGAGAAAGGTGCCCTGACTCGCGATCGCGGGCACGTTTGCCCCTAACTTATCGACAGCAGCGTCCGCGATCGCCCCCTGATTTCCCACTGTTGCCCCCACTACGATGGGGAACTGGCTGTTAAAAGCGATCGCCTGGTGGGGCGTTTGGGCCTTGCGCCAGTCACCCCCGTGGGGATAGAGCGCATAGGTAAACCGATGCCAGCCGCGATCAGCTTGAGGATCGGGCCAGAGCGGCGCTTTGAGTAGGGTCAGCCGTTGCTGATCGGGGTTTGCGTCAAAGCCGTGTTTGTAGTCGGTCAAGATGCTTAGCCCACCCGTCTCATCGCTCAAGTCAGCCCAGCGATAGGCCGGTACTTCCCACTTGGCCTGCTCATGGGGATCGGTGGAGCGCGTGGGCCGAGCGATCGCCCCAAAGGGAATTTCGTAGGTGGCCTGCTCGGCCTCAACGGTGAGGGGAAAGGCCACCTTGAGCACGACTTGAGTCGCTCGCCAGTCTGCCAGGGTCGCCACTTGGAGGTAAGGAGAGGCGGCGTCAAGTACGTAATCTTGTTGAATGACGGAATCGGCAAGGCGGCGCACCACCCGCAGCCGCTGCCGCAATGGACCGGACTCTAGCCATTGAATTGATTGGAGCTGAGCCGCCGGGAGAGGATGGTCTTGATAGTTAGGGGCAATGTCCCAAGCATCCCAATATTGCCCCGCATCTTCAAAGGCTTGCAACTGGTTGGCAGGCGATCGCAGCCGATTCGTTCCGGTTGCTTTGTCCCATAGTTCCACCAAGTCGCCCGTCGCGGCATCCACCGCCGCCCAGACCGACTCATTTTCGAGTCGATAATCCTGGTTGGGGGAAGGTAGCGGTGTGTGGGGCGCTGTGGGCTGTGGCACCAGCCAATAAAGGCAATAGCCGATCGCGGGCACGGTGGCTAAAAACAACAGTCGCGGCGACTCATCCGATTCAGCATGAGGGGAACCAGGGCGCTGATCGGCGCGATCGCTGTAGTGACTGATTTGAACGGTCACCTCGGTGGCCGTTTGGGGATCCCAGACTTGCCAAGCGGGGACGGTGGTAGGCAGGGCAGACAGGGCAATTTCCACCAGATCAGTCTGTGGCCAGTTGAGAGAATTGAACAGGAAGAGGGGAATTGCGTCGGGGTGAGGAGGTGTTGGTTGCGGCAGCGACGCGGCGATCGCCTGCAGTGCCTGAGTCCGAATCTGACCGGCGGCATCATGGGCCTGCTGCCAATCTTGATTCGCGGTTTCAAACACCTCGGGAATCGCCGTTCCCGGCAAAATATCGTGGAACTGATTGAATAAGACCTGCTGCCAGGCGGCAGTGAGCGCCGTGCGGGGATAGTCGAATCCGGTCTGTCGATGGGCGATCGCGGCAAACAGTTCAGCCTCCCGGAGCGCGTCTTCGCAGCGGCGATTAAACCACTTTTGATCGGCATGGACGGTGTAGCAGCCCCGGTGTAGTTCTAGATAAAGCTCATCTTGCCAAACGGGGAGCATGCTGTCGGGATGGTGCGGTGGCAACGGCTCCGGGCAGAGACGCTGCAGATGTTCTAACGGCGACGCAAAGGTGACTTGCGGAAAGCAGGGTGACTCGGCCCAGCGCTGGGCGCTGGTAAGCATGTCGCGAGTGGGGCCGCCGCCGTGGTCGCCCATGCCTGGTAGCCAGAGGGTTTCGGTGAGGCCGGTTTGATGTTCCCACTGGGCACTGTGGTGGGCAATTTGCACGGGGTCAACGTCGGTGCCAATGGGGGGCAGGGTGAGGCTGAGCAGGGCCGTGCCGTCGAG
>CALCPB010000309.1 GCA_937897665.1 uncultured Halomicronema sp.
TGACTATTAAAATACGTAAATCTAACCACTTCTCAGAGGACACATCACGGCGCATGCGAGTTGCGATTGTTGGAGCGGGGCTGGCGGGCTTATCTACCGCAGTTGAATTGGCAGATGCGGGCCATGAGGTCGAGATTTTTGAAAATCGTCCCTTTGTTGGGGGCAAGGTTGGCAGCTGGATTGATAAAGACGGCAACCACCTAGAGATGGGGCTGCACGTATTCTTCGGCTGCTACTACAACTTGTTCGAGCTGATGAAAAAGGTCGATGCTTTCCAGCATCTGCGGCTCAAGCAGCATACCCACACCTTTGTGAATCGCGGTGGCATCACGGGGGAACTCGACTTTCGCTTCATTACGGGAGCGCCCTTTAACGGACTCAAGGCATTTTTCACCACCTCTCAGCTTTCTGTCACCGATAAAGCGATGAATGCGATCGCCCTGGGCACGAGTCCCATCGTGCGCGGCTTAGTGGATTTTGAAGGGGCGATGCGCGTCATTCGACAGCTCGACAGCATTAGCTTTGCTGACTGGTTTCGTCAGCATGGCGGCTCCAATGGCAGTCTTAAGCGTATGTGGAATCCGATCGCCTATGCCTTAGGCTTTATCGATACCGAAAATATTTCGGCCCGCTGCATGTTGACCATTTTTATGTTCTTTGCGGCGAAAAGTGAAGCCTCGGTGCTGCGCATGCTGGAGGGCTCACCCAACGAGTTTTTGCACCAGCCAATTTTGAAATATCTGCAGGCTCGGGGCGCTCAGATCAACACCCGGCGAGGGGTGCGCGAGATTTTGTTTGAAGACAAGGGCAATGCCACCCATGTGACCGGACTGGCGATCGCCCAGGGGGACGAGATTGAAACCGTGACCGCCGATGTGTACGTCGCCGCCTGTGACGTCCCTGGGATCAAGCGTTTGCTCCCGGCCCCGTGGCGGCGGTGGCCCGAGTTCGACAACATTTACAAGCTAGACGCGGTGCCGGTCACGACAGTGCAGCTACGGTTTGATGGCTGGGTGACCGAACTGCAAGATGCCGCAGCAGCGAAGCAGTTAGACCGACCAACCGGCCTGGATAATCTGCTGTATACGCCCGACGCCGATTTTTCTTGCTTCGCGGATATGGCACTCACGAGCCCCAGTGATTACTACCGTGAGGGCGAAGGGTCACTGCTGCAATGTGTGCTGACGCCGGGCGACCCGTTCATTAAAGAAAACAATGAAGCGATCGCTCAACATGTGCTGAAACAAGTCCATGATTTGTTTCCTTCGTCGCGGGAGCTGACCATGACCTGGCATAGCGTCGTGAAGCTGGCTCAGTCGCTCTATCGAGAAGCGCCGGGGATGGATCCCTTTCGACCGAAACAGGTGACTCCAGTCGATAATTTCTTTTTGGCGGGCAGCTACACTCAGCAGGACTACATCGATAGTATGGAAGGGGCCACTCTGTCAGGGAAACAAGCGGCTCACGCAATTTTGGAGCGAATGAGATAAGCCATGGCTGACTGGCTAGAACACAGCGTATTGGTTGAAGTCGATGCCCCGATTGATTTGGTGTGGGCTCTGTGGTCTGACTTAGAGCAAATGCCGCGCTGGATGAAATGGATTGAGTCAGTCAACATTTTGGCCGAAGATCCTGACTTGTCGCGGTGGAAACTCGCGTCGGGGAGCTTTGAGTTCACCTGGCTATCGCAGATCACCAAACTCATCGACCATCAGCTGATTCAGTGGGAATCAGTGGATGGCTTGCCGAACCTGGGTGTCATTCGCTTTTATGACCACATAGGTAAGAGTGCCGTTAAGTTAACAGTGGCCTACTCCATTCCTAGCTTTCTCGGCAAGCTGATGGATGGCCTGTTTTTAGGAAAGGTGGTTGAATCCACTCTGCAAGCTGATCTGCAGCGATTTCAAGACCACGTGATGCAGATTCAGCAGCAGTCATCAACCGATTAAGGGCATGGAGGTCGCCGGTCGCCATCTGGCTCAAGCGTTAGCTGACCATCATCGCTGGTTTGTTGATGCCCTGATAGGGCTCTCTCAAACTAGCGAGCGCCGCTGGTTTGCCCATGTAGTTCTAGGTCGCTTGCTGCTGATTTACGATTTGCAAGTGGCCGGTTTTTTAGGAGCGGGCGATCGCTGGTATTTGCACAGTCACCTCAGCCAACAGGCCGCGACTCAAACTGAGGCCACCTTTTTTAAGGGATTTCTACAGCCGCTTTGTCATCAAGGGTTAGGGCTGCCAGAGGTCGAGCGACCGCGATCGCTCACCGCCAAAATTGGCGACGTGCCTTATTTGGGGAGTCAACCGTTTGGGGTGCATCCCCTCGAACAGCACTATCCACAGCTAGACCTGCCAGATGAACCGATTGAGCGATTTTTGGGCTGGTTGGCTGAGCAACCGCTCTCCCAAGACGCACTGAGTGGTCGAGCCCACGGGATTGATCTGGAATTACTCGCCGGCGCCTACGAATATTTGATGACGGCCCAGACCGATAAGGCGACCGTATCGACTGCTGACACCCTGCAGGAGATTGGTCGCCGCACCCTCGACGCTCACATTCTCAAAGCCCTCCGTAACCCGTCACCTTCGGTTGTCGCGTTGGCCGCCATCACCGATGACAAATCTGTAGACGCGCTGTTGGCGGCGTTAGATAGCGAGACCTGTCGGCAGTTGCTGACCACGGTGCTGCCCACCCTCTCGGTGCTTGATCCCGCCTGTGGATCGGGGCGATATTTGGTCATGATTTTCGAGCGTCTGCAGGCCATTTATCAGGCCTGTTGGCACTGTGCTCAGGCGTCTACCAGTGCTGAACTCCAGGCTTGGGGGCGATCGCTAGGCCCGACTCAAATCGCTGCTGAGTGGCAATTGGCCGAGCAAATTTTGACTCAAAACCTCTACGGCGTTGACCTGCAGCCAGAAGCGGTGAGTATAACGCAACTGCAGCTCTGGCTTAGGCTGCTCTCTACCGCGACCCAAGTGGACGATTTACGCCCGCTGCCAGACCTCGATTTCAACATCACCACTGGCAATGCGCTGATGGGGTTCATTCGGGTCGATACGGCCAGTTTTGACAAAATTGTGCCGAAACGATCGCGCCCAGCTGATTCGCAAGATCCGGCGCTGCAAGGCAATCTGTTGCAGCCCTTAACGGCAGCGAGCTATCGCGATACGCTGACGGAGCAAAAGATTCGGGTGGAGCACTATCAGGCGCAGACGCGGGCAATGGGGTCAGAAGGGGGCTTGCCAGAATATGTGCAAACGGCGTTTTTGCGCGATCGCATTGATGAGGTTAACCGGGCCGTCCAACTCAAGCTCAATCGACTGCTATGGGAGACCTTGAGTTATAAACTTGGCATCTGGGCAAAAGAAGCGCACCCCTCAGGCAAGACTCGTAAACGCCTGCTGCAGATCGCTGATGTTGAAGCGCTTAAACCGTTTCACTGGGGTTTTTTCTTTAATCCTGTAATTCAGCAGCGCGGTGGATTCGATATTGTCTTAACCGCGGCCCCAACAGGAACACTGCGGCCCCAGGCTAACGCGTTTTATCACCAGCATCAAGCGCTGTTCGAGCAACACAACATCGCTTTAGCAGAATTTCGGCGATCGCGCCGCCAGCTTTTACGGCAGCATGCCGATTTGGCTGAGCATTGGCGAGCTTATACCAGAGGAATCGCTTGTCTGAGAGACTTTGTTCGGCGCAGCGATAGTTATCAGTTGACCGCTGCTGCAACGCAACGCTCGATTGCCCTCAAACTGCTGTTTGCCCAGCGCTGTCTAGCGCTCACCAAGCCTGATGGCATTCCTCCCTATATCCAGTGATGACGACAGATTGCCTTTGTACCGATGCTCTAAAGCTGTTCAGCCCTGACCAGAGTATCCTGACGTGCTACTGGCGATCGCCCTAACCGCTAACGTATTCCAAAACTGGATTCATTAGACCAGACGAGTGGTTTTTGCTGGAATGGAGCTTTGCGGCCTTAAATATCGCTCCCGTTAGTGTGAGAAACCCGGTTTCTTGTGTCAGTCAATGAGGCAATTAGTCCCTTTCAACCCCAGAAACCGGTTTTTGTACCGGTGTTCTAGTCACTAGGCGCTAATCAATGGACTCATATGGGCCTTAAAGTCGGCCCGTGCCAGGGCATTGATGGCGGCCTCCGGATCCTTCACTCGGAATTGGGCACCCAGCCGGACTAACTGCCGTTGGTTCGCTTTGCCAATAATGGCGATTACCGGAACATTGGCATGCTCCTGACTGTCGCCTTGGTGGCTCTGAATAATATTTTTCAAGCGGAGACGTTGTTGAATATCGTCAGCGATTTGCGGGTCTAATTCCACCATCACCATACGCACCTCTTCAATGGGCTCAGCATCATCAACAATGAACTGAATTTGGTCGTCTCGGCGATCGTATTTACCCCAAACCATGAGCCGAGCATCGGGTTGAATGTAATGACCAATGCGCTCATAAGACCGAGGAAATACGACGCCATCGACACTGCCCGTCAAGTCTTCAAGGACGATGATGGCCATCCGATCACCCTTTTTGGTGATCACCGGTTTCACATGAGCCAGCATGACGATCGCGCTGAGTTTTCGATTGTCGGGATATCTTTCCAGTTCCCCGAGATTTACCGGCGCTAAAATCCGTGCGGATTTTTGCACCTCCTTGAGTGGGTGGTCAGAGATATAGAACCCTAGCAATTCTTTTTCTTGCCTGAGTTTTTCCTGCGGCTCAAAATCGGCCACGAGCGGCGCTTTGGGTGCACTTTCAAAACCGCCGCCGACCACTGCACCCGCACTATCACCGTCATCGCCGCCGCCTAACAACATGTCGAGCAGGTTCCCCTGGCCAATTTCTCGATCTTTGGCCCGGCTTTGCGCCCAGTCCAGCACAAATTCTAAGTCGTGCATGAGTTGATTACGGTTGGGGTCGATGGGGTCAAAGGCTCCGCACAGCACCAGGGCTTCCAACGCGCGACGGTTGACGGCATGCAGATCAACGCGATCGCACAACTCTGGCAATGATTTGAATCCGCCCTCCTCATCGCGGCTCGCCAAAATACACTCGATCGCGCCTTGTCCCACATTGCGCACGGCCGATAGCCCAAACAAGATTTTGTTGCCCTTGGGCGTAAACACAATCCGTGACTCATTGATGTTGGGCGGCAGCACCTCAATCCCCATGCTGATGCAGTTAGCGATGTGCATCTGCACTTTGTCCTGATCGCCACTGTTAGAGGTCAGCAACGCTGCCATGTACTCTACGGGATAGTTCGCCTTTAGATACGCCGTCTGAAACGTGACAAATCCGTAGGCAGTGGAGTGCGATTTGTTGAAGCAATACTCGGCGAACTTCACCATCTGATCCCAAAGGGTTTCGACCACCTTTTTCGGGACGCCCTTTGCCATCGAGCCTTCGATAAACTGGCCCTTATGCTTCTCCATCTCCGACACTTTTTTCTTACCCATCGCGCGGCGCAGAAGGTCGGCTTGCCCCAGCGAATAGCCTGCCATGTCCTGGGCAATTTTCATGATCTGCTCTTGGTAGACCATGATCCCGTAGGTTTCACTGAGAATCGGCTCTAGAATTTTGTCCGCAAATTCAATCTTTTCGCGCCCGTGCTTACGACCGATGAACTTGGGAATCAGTCCCGCATCTAGCGGGCCGGGTCGATATAGCGCGAGGACTGACGAAATATCTTCCAGACCCGATGGCTTCAGGTCGCGCACAATCTGCCGCATGCCGGAAGACTCCAGCTGAAACACGCCGCCTAAATCGCCTTTTTCCAGTAGCTTGAAGGTTGCCGGATCATCCAT
>CALCPB010000310.1 GCA_937897665.1 uncultured Halomicronema sp.
GTTTTTCCATCTGGTTAATGAAGTCGAGCACGACCAAAGATTTTCGCAAGCGGCTTAATCGTTTGCCAACTGGAGAACGGTGATATGCCGCTCAACAGTGCTTAGGGGCGAACGGTTTTCCAACACAGGCATCATCTAAAATAATGACCGTCGCTCAATTCCATCATTATGGCAGTTAAGAAAGCGATATGAATTTTATGAGGCAGCCTACGGATATTGAGATATCAAAGTTCTTACCGCAATGGTCATGGATTGTTCCAGAAACCTCAACACCACTTTATCTTTCAGCATTTGGCGATTGGGTGTTTGGCAACTCGGATGGTTCTTTGTCGGTATTATCCTTGCTAGAAGGCACGTATGAAAGAGTCGCCAACAATTGTAACGAGTTTAATGAATATAATAAATCGCCAGAATGGTGTGATGAAATATTCATTGCTAGCTGGTATCCAATAGCAATAGAGAATGGAATTATTCCTAACCAAGACGAGTGCATTGGCTGGAAGATGCATCCGGTTATTGGCGGCAAATTTGAAGTCGAAAATTTGCGAGTTTTTTCTATGGAAGTTTATCAATCTCTTATGTCTCAACTATACTTTAAAGTAGCTGGAACTGGAAATGCACTCCCATAATAGGTGCGGCCAGCTGAACCTCACTAAGGTCTAGGTCGCTGATGCGGAGCGTTAGCGACCTGTATATCTAAATAGTTCGAAAAGCCTCGGGAGTCATGCCCGTAACCTGCCGAAACTATTTGTTTGAATAACTGTGATGCTGAAATCACAGTCCAAAGCAATCTCTACAATGGGTTCTTGCTTTGCTTCAACAATGGCTTAGCTCTCCCTACAGAATTAGAAAATGCTATCCAGCGGATCTGACGTTGAATATACAGTTAGGCGACATGCACGAATTCAGTGAGAAATTGAAGGGATTATCTGTACAAGATGTTCTACTTGAGTTTAGAAAAGCGCTGATATCTCTTTACCCCTCGTTAGTAGTCCTAGATATTCTTGAGGACGATACTCAACCTTATGATGACTTCGATAAGATAGCGGAGATTCTTTGGGATGTTATGGTTATAGGCTCGTTGGCATGGCAGGACGGGCTGAAAGAGAAGCCAAAATTGCCGACGTACGGGTTTGCCGAAATTGGCGATGCTGAACAGTATATTTTCGTTGATTCAGCCCTGGCTACAGGTAGATTTATTCAATTTGTCGGTGACCGATATCTGGGAGAAGAGCTGTTCAACGCGGTGGAAATAGCTGTCGGTGGAGATAATTTCCACAGAGTGAAGCTCGATGAAACCATACAGTTTTGTATTCGTAATGTCGTCTAACAAGGCAATGAAGTGGACGCTTGATTGCCTTGTTAGACGACTATGCTAACCGGCTCGAAAGGCCTTGGGAGTCATGCCTGTCACCTGCCGAAACTGCTTACTTAAATGACTGTGACTGCTGAAACCACAGTCCCAAAGAAATTTCCAAAATGGGTTTTTCGCTTTGCTTCAATAATTGCTTGGCTCGCTCTACCCGTTGTTGCAATAGATATTGGTAGGGCGAAATGCCCATAGACTGCTTGAATAAATGGCTGAAACGAAATTGACTCACATCGAGTAATTGTGTCACCAGAAGCTAACGCCTCGGTACCGAGCCTATGTGAATTAGGTCAAAGCCACGAAGCCGGTCTACCATCGCCAGTCCCTCAAGGATGTGGCCGAATTTTATCAATTCATCAGCGATCAGCCACCCACTTAGCTTTGGCCTGATTTCTACCTTGGTCAAGCCAGAGCCCACGAGGAGGGGTTTGTAACTTTGCCGTGACCGCCTTACCCTGAAGACAATTGAGCGGTCACCTTCAAGATGGGCAAAAAACAACGCAAAAAAGCTGGGCAGTTCGGGCATTTGCCGCCTCAGCACAAATTTTTCTTAAACCCTCACGCAGATGCCCGTTTCACTTGTTGCCCCAAGTGTGATGCCAAAACCAAGCTGCGCAAGAAGCCCCTATTGATTTTGATTCACCCGGCCCAGCCGGTGAGTTTGAACAAAACCTGCCGCTATTGCCCCAGTTGTGACCTGCTGATTCTCCATCAAAACGAACTGGAACCGCTGCTAGAGCGCATGTGCCAGCAATACTATCCCCAGCTAATCGGCAATGATTACTTGGTAGTCGGCACAGTGGAACGCAAAGATTGGAAGGAAGGCTGCCAAAACATCACGTCTTTGGATGACTTATTCAAAACGGTTCACGATTTTAAGCAGCATCTAGAGTTTGAACCGGCTCGCTATGTGTGGGTCCAGGAGGATTGAGCCTAGCCGCATGGAGAAGTCAGGACTTGCGGCATTGAGTGTTTGGGCGTTGGCATCTTTATGACCCTAGAGCTGGATCATGTGTTTATCTTGGTGGAGCCAGAGGCCCCGGTGGCCGATTTGCTGCTGGCCCACGGTTTCAAGGAAGGCACCGGTAATCGACACCCGGGGCAGGGCACAGCCAACCGGCGCTTTTACTTTGCCAATGGCATGCTGGAGTTTTTGTGGGTACATGATGCGGCAGAGGCCATGAATGGCCCCGGACGAGAATTGCGCTTTGCCGATCGCACCCAATCCTCCACCGCGTCGCCGTTTGGGGTGATTTTGCTCAGCCCAGACGCCAACAATCTAGAGATGCCCTTCCCCGGCTGGACTTACCAACCCGACTATTTTGCGCCGCCCAACGCCTTTCATGTGGGAGCCAACTCCAGTGATTTGGCCCAACCGCTCTGCTTCTGTGCGCCCTTTATCAAGCCGCGAGCCGCCAGATCTAAATCTGCAGACACGAATGCTCAAGTCATGACTCAGGTGCGTATTCATACACCCGCCCGCGATCGCTCAGGGGTTCTCAAAGTCGTCAATCAAGTGGACCGACTTGTCGTTGAGTCGGGGCACGAGCATCTGATGGAAATTACTTTAGACGGCAATGAATTGGACTGTCGTGTAGACTTTCGCCCAGACCTGCCACTGATCATTCACGGATTGTCGTAACTGCGGTGTCTGTGATTAAAACTGGCTAGATTGAACCCTGGAGGTCGGTCGCTAGCTCATCGCAATCGCAAGGGCTCGGGAGATTGACTCTGGAGTCGGGTTTCACAGAGCGTCAGAAGTGCCTCAGTATAGGGGCGGCGAGCGGCAATGCGAGTGCTGATGTGGATATGGCGCACCAACGTGAGCACCGTGTAAAGCTCAATTGTCCACCGGAGCCGATCGGCTTGCTCCCCGGCTCTGGTCTCAATAAACGCGTCTCGAAGGGCGGCTTCTTGTGCAACCATCGCTGCCGGATCCGCTAACTGCCGCAGGCTCTGTTCGGTGATGTGGGCGATGAAGTTGCCAATGTCGAGGGCCGGATCGCCCTGGCAGCAGAGGTCGAGATCCACCAGCCAGAGGCGATCGCCCTCTACCAGTACCTGATCAGCGTAAAAGTCGCGGTGGATCAGGGTAGGCGGCAGCGGCGCGGCGAGTAAACCGGCCGGTCGGCTCTGCGTCAGGAGGTCGCAGGTCTTGAGGATGTGAGTGAGACGCGCCTGCCATTGGGGATGCTGCTGGGCGACCAGCGGCAGCCGTTCGTGGAGGATGCGCAGTTCGTCGGCGAGGGTGTGGGTTTTGGCTGTGGAAATCGGGATTTGGTGCAGCTTATCGGCCAGGGCCGCGATGCGGCAGGCCAGGGGCCCGCCCGCCGGGGTCGGTAGCAGCTGAGTAGCGGGCACGCCAGGCACCTTGCGCTGGAGCCACATGTGCCAGTGGGGAATCACGCCCAGCGGTTCTGGGATGGAGTAGCCATCTGGGCTATCGGCGGCAAAGCCCTGGTGCCACAGCGCTTGCTGGAGCTGGTAACTGGTCAAGTCGAGGCCTTTAACGCGCAGTTTGCCCAGCAGGACGAGGGGACCAGTGGCGGTGTCAAGATGGTACTCAATTAGAGCGCGGCGACCCGGCTTATAACGCACTAAGGTCGCCTTGGTGACCTGGCGCAAGGTGGGGAGCACGGTCTGAATTTGAGTGTAGGCCTGCGGCAAATCGAGCGCGGCGGCTAAAAGTTGAGACGTCATTGGGGTCATAAATCTCACTGGGGTTAAGCGATCGGAGCCACCTCATCCCGGAGGGCTGATTGCATCCGATAGAGGGTGGCGTAGGCGCCATGGCGGCCCATGAGTTCAGCGTGGGTGCCTTGCTCTAGCACCTGTCCCTGCTCTAGATACAGGATCTGATCAGCAGGGGTGGCCAAATGCAGGTCATGGGTAATCAGAAAGGTGGTGCGGTTTTGGCTGAGCTGCCGCAACGCCTCGGCGACTGCCTGTTCATTGGCGTTATCGAGGCCGGTAGTGGGCTCATCTAAGAGCAAAATCGGCGTTTGGCGAAGGGCAGCACGGGCGATCGCGATGCGCTGCCGCTGCCCTCCCGATAGGGTCGCCCCGCGTTCGCCGACCACCGTGTCATACCCTTGCGGCAAAGCGGTGATGAACCCGTGGGCATTGGCCAATCGGGCGGCCGCCTCAATCTCGGTATTGCTAGCTCCGGCGACGCCGTAGGCGATGTTTTCTCGCAGGGTGGCGGCAAACAGCAGGCTGTCTTGCAACACCACGCTGATTTGGGGGCGCAGACTGTCTAGGGTGTAGTCGCGGATGTCATGACCATCGATCAGCACCCGGCCAGCGGTCGGGTCATAAAGGCGCATCATCAGGCTCATCAGGGTAGACTTGCCGCTGCCGGAGGGACCAACCACTGCGATCTGCTGTCCAGGCTGCGCCGAGAGGGTAATGCCCTGCAGCACCGCCTGGTGGGGCTCATAGGCAAAGTGCAAGTTTTCTAATTGCACAGCCCCACGGAAGATTGGGGCGGGGCGAGCCTGGGGGCGATCGCAGACCTCTGGTTGTTGCTCCAACACATTGAGGATGCGCTCTCCAGAAGCGGCGGCTTTGGCCAAGCGTCCGGTGTATTTGGCAAAGTTTTGCACGGGCTTAAAGGCATTCTTCAAGTAGGTTAAAAACACCAGCACATCGCCGGGTGAGAGGGCATCTTGAATCACCAGTCGTGCCCCGTACCACAACACCAACGCCGTGCCCAAAGCAATGATGACGTCGACGGTGCGTTCCAGGTGAACGGCTAAGCGTTTGGTCTCCACACTTTTCTCTAGGCTCTGATGATTTTGCTGGGCAAAGACGTGGGCAAAGGCCTTTTCTAAAGACAGCGCTTGCACCAGCTTGATCGCCGCCAGCGATTCTGCGGCGGTCGCCGCCACGGCACCTTCCTGTTGCCGCTGCTGTAATGAGACCCAGCGAATCCGATTGCTGAGGCGGGTGGCGACCAGCCAAAATAGCGGAAACGTCACGAGGGAAAGGAGGGTCAGCTTCAGATCGATCCAAGCCATGACGACTACCATCCCGGCCAAGGTCAAGAGACTGACCAGCAACGGTAAGGCCGCCGTCAGCAAAATCTCTTGCAAGCGACTGGCATCGCTGCTGACTCGCACGATCAGGTCACCACTGCGGGCCTGACTGTGGTACCGCAGAGACAACCTTTGCAGATGCTGATACAGCCGGTTGCGCACCTGGGTCATGACCCGGCTGCCCACGATCGCCAGGCTGACCGTGCTCCAATAGGCGGTGATCGCCCGCAGGCCCGCCATGGCCACGACACTGATCGCCGCCGCTGTCAGCAGCATGACCGGATCTAGGGTGGCCAGCCCCGACAGCCCATGGGGGTCACCACTCCGGGCGGGAATCAACACTTCATCGAAGATAATCTTCAGCGGCCAGGGCTCTAGCACCCGCAAGCCCACATCGGCCAGGAGGGCGATGCCGGAGATCATCAGCAGGGGCCACTGGGGGCAGAGGCAGGGCCAAAAAGTCCCCATAACCCGCCACCATCCCGGCACAGTCGGCGGTAGAGAGGGTAATCGGTTCATCGTTAGCAGTCTCAGTGGAGTATGGGGAGACCCGGTGCGGTGGATGATAACGGCTGCGGCGACCGTTCGTGGCGTTGAGCGATCGCTAGCACGCGTGCCGCCACGGCATCCCAGGTATGGTGGGCTAAAACGTGTCGTCGCGCGGCTTGCCCGAGCTGCTGTTGCAGTTGAGGTGATTCCCACAATCGCTCCAGCGCCGTCGCCAAGGCAGGCTCATCGCCCGGCGGGCAGAGCAATCCGGTGTCCCCATCAGCGATCAAATCAAGTAGTTGCCCCCGACCGCTCACGACCACCGGCAGCCCAGCCGCCATATACTCCACAACCTTGAGCGGCGAAAAATAGAAGTCAGTACTGGCGGGGTAGGGCGCCACGGCCACATCCATCGCCGCTAGCAGATCCGGAATTTGCTCCGGCGAGACGGCTCCGGTCAGGGTGGTCACGGCTTGCAGCCCCCGCCGCTGCAGATCAGCGACCAGGTCTGCTCGCTGGGGGCCATCCCCCACGATCAGCAACCGGGCCTGGGGTACCCGGTTATAGAGTTGGGCAAAGGCGGCGACTAAATGGGCCAGCCCATGCCAGGGTTTGAGAGAGCCGACAAAGCCCACGGTGAAGGTCTGGGCAGCTTGGGCGATGGCCGGCTGCAGGGTAGCCGGAAAGCGATGATGATTGACGCCGTTAGGAATGACATGGACCTTGTCGGCGACCCCCCAGAGCGATAAGGCGAACTTGACTTCTTGGGACACAGCAATGAGACCACTGGCGGCCTGAAAGGCCCAGGTGGCCACCTGCTCAGCTTGCTCTCGGTGCACGAGTTGCCGATGCTGGGCCTGTTCTTCGATGAGGGGAGCATTCACTTCTAGTAGACCGGGAATGCCCTGGTGCTGAGCCCACTCCATCGCGCTGTAGCTCCAGAGAGAATAGCGTTCGTAGACTAGATCAAAGGGGCCGCTGAGCTTGAGGGTGGCCCGCAAGTTGGGATTGCTCGCGAGGGCTAGCTCTTCTCGCAGCGCCGGTTCGCCCTTCGTGATGGGCGGCAGCGCATGCACCGTCAGATCTGCCAGATCCGCCGGGGGAGACCCGCCTAGACGCACGGCAAACAAGTCGACGGTGGCACCGTGATGCCGCAAGGCCCGAATGACCTCCTGCACATGGATCGAACAGCCTTTTTGCCCAAACACGGGGATGCCCGGATCGGCACAGACATAAGCAATGCGCATGGATTACACCTCCTGGAGTTGGGGCACTACTGCGGGGCGCGATTGGAAACAAGACCGCAAGACCGCTGTATTGCGCACAATGTCAAACTCGGTTTCGATCAGCGATCGCGCCTGGGTAGCCAGGGTTTCTCTCAGCTCGGGCTGGCTCAGTAGTCGCTCCAGCGCTGTGGCTAAGCCCTGAACATCCTGTTGCGCCACCTGTAACCCAGTGACACCATCGCGGATGATTTCGGGAATGCCCGTGACGTCAGTGGCGACGCAGGGGGTCCCCAGAGCCATGGCTTCTAGCAGGGTGGTGGGCAGGCCATCACGATTGCCGTCCTGGCCAATCACATAGGGGGCCGCAAAGACCGCAGCCTGCTGCATCAGGTCAAAGACTTCTCCTTGGGGGCGCGGGCCGACAATCTCCACCCAGTCATCTAAATTTAGGGCCGTGATCTGCGATCGCAAAGCCGCCTCCAGCGGCCCGGTGCCCACAATTTGACAGGTAAACTCACAGTGCCACTGCTGCAGCTGCGCACAGGCCTCAATCAACACCGATAGCCCCTTTTTCTCAACCAAGCGACACACCGACACAATGCGCGGGCACCGCCGGATGGGTGACTGATAGTGCAGCTCCTGCAGATTCATGCCGTTATAGATGCGCTGCATTGTGCGCGTATCGGCTCCAAACTGCTGCTGTAGGTAAGCCACGTTGTAGTCGCTGACCGTGATCACCGTTGCCGCATCCCGCAGCTTGCGCCGCAAATCGGCGGGCTCCACACTCTCATGAAAAATGTCTTTAGCGTGGGCGGTAAAGCTGTAAGGCATATCCGTGAAGTGCGCCGCCAAGCGAGCGACATTGGTCGCTACAGTGCCAAAGTGAGCGTGCAGATGGGTAATGCCATGCTGCCGAATCGCTTGAGCCAGCCAGGCCGCCTGATACACTACGCTGGCCCGCTCGCCGACGGCATAGTCCAGCTTTGACCAAATGTCGGGAATGACCTTAGCGGCCTCCTGCAGCTCAGCCCAAAAATAGCTGGCAGCAGTCGGCCTGAGGCTCGTGAGTGAAGGATTAACCCGCCCTGCAGTCGGCTTTTTCACATAAGTGACCGGTGCCCTCACCTGGGCAATTTTGTCCTGGAAGTGAGTGTCTGCCGGAGGACGCAAAGCAAAGATATGGACGTTCAGCCCGGCCGCTTCATGGGCCAAGATTTCATTCACGATGAAGGTTTCGGAATAGCGAGGATAGCGTTTGACGACGTAAGCAATGGTGGGAGAAGTCATGGGCAGCAAGGTAGCAGGGGACAAGAGGGCGGGATCGCTGGGCCGGGGGCAGGCAGCAACCGGCCGATGGGTTCACGCTGCAGGGCGGTCTTCAATAACTGTTTCAACTCCACCAGCAGGTTGTCTAAGCCGCTGAGATTCACTGCGAGCTGAGTCGCATCAAGCGCGACAGACTGGCGCAGCCAAGTACTCACGGTCTCAGCGCTGAGCTGGGCGGGGTGCAAGATGTCTACCAAGCCCAGCTGCTGTAGCCGTTCGGCCCGAATCCACTGTTCTTGTCGAGGTGTGACGCGGGGCACAATCAGCGCCGG
This sequence comes from uncultured Halomicronema sp., assembly GCA_937897665.1. Taxonomy (GTDB): domain Bacteria; phylum Cyanobacteriota; class Cyanobacteriia; order Phormidesmidales; family Phormidesmidaceae; genus Halomicronema. The sequence continues at coordinate 8,720 of CALCPB010000310.1, forward strand.
TTTCTGGAAGGAGAGAATTTCGCAGGTGGTGTTGTAACCGCCCATGGCCACGACCCGGCTAGCCTGTTTGATCAGCAGGGTCGGTTCCTCGAAGTAATCTAAAATTCGCAGTTGGGGATTGGTCGCTGCCCAACTGTGGAGTTGCTGTTGAATTTCGGGCGGCATGAACGGACCGGTCAACAATACCCCAGTCATTTCTGTCGGAAAGGTCGCTTGGGCAAAGGCGGTCGCCAGCGCCACCCCGTCTTGCCCCCCCCACACGAGCCACAACACCAGAGTATCATGGGGCAGGTGCAGGGACTCGAGGCAGGAGTGAGCCGTCGCTCGGGTATGGGGCAACCGAGAGCGCTGATCTAAATAGCCTAAGGGGTGCATCTTGGCGACGATGTCAGCCGGCAGGCCATATTCGGCGCGAATGTCGTAAATAGCTGGATCGCCATAGATCCAAATAGCATCGTAGTAGCGGCGAATGGCGGCTGCGCTATCGGCCCGCTGCCAGTCACGCTGCACGGCGGCTGGGGTATCCAGCACGTCCCGCAACCCTAAAACACAGTGAATATGGGGCTGCGCTTTGACGTACTCTAAGGTCGCATCAAGTTCGCGCACTGCCCCACGAGGCACGTTGTCGACAATTAGCACGTCGGGCTGAAAGCTTTTGACGGCAGTGCAGATGAGTTGCGATCGCAACTCAATCATTTCTTGCAAAACCAAGCTCAATCGCCGAGACCGATACTGCCCATCGGCCCGTTTATAGAGGGCGGGCAGCGTTAAGTAATCGACGCCGTCCGGCATGGGGCTGTCGCTGGCATCTCGCATACCGCTGATCATCAAAATATCGGCATTAATATCGGATGATCCTAAAGCTTGGGCAATCAGCAGATTACGTCGTTTATGACCCAGTCCCATCGTGTCGTGGGAATACAGCACAATCCGCAAACGTCGTTCTTCAGAAACCACACCGGGGAATAACCGGGGCGATTGAGATATCGGCCTCAACCCATAGGATTTAACCGCCGCTAATGGGCGGGGGGGCAGCGTCGGCAGCTGTTGGTGAGTTCGATTAAGTGAAAACAAGACCGTTGCTCCATCACAGCTCAATAAGTGGATGGATTGACAGCAACCCTGATGGCAACACTTTCCGGTTCAGGACTGTCAACCGATGCCGACCTTAACTATTCGTTAATACTGAGCAGATCTGCTTTTTCATTAAGGGGGAAAGACAGTCAGTCTCTGCATCACTAAGTTAAGAACGGGTTAATTACTAAGGTGCCAAGCCTCCTTAAAGGCTCAGTGAAAGCCGAGTGAGAAAGTTCTTATATGATGGTTTCTCTGGCTTAATCGCCCCCGGTGACAGGGTGAACTGGATTCATAACCATCACTTAATCACCGCGATCGCCCGCTGACGACTGACCGTAACTCTTTGCCTTTCATCCGACCCTCGCGAATCCCTCAAAGCTAGAAAAATCGGCGCTTTCAACCTTTATCTGCCGGGGCTAAATCTCATTGCCTGCCACCCCTGTCCCGATGATGGTGACTCAGTTACCCACCCCTAATCGGAGACAGCCTTAAAGTCACATAATTCATGCTTAACTTTTTATTAACTTAAGGATGGCAATCGAGTTCTCCTCTCAAGGTGGGTATGAGTGTAGGCATGCCCTTTGGAGTCAGGAAGAAAGCTTTTGCCAGCAAAGCATCGGCTCAGACACTAGTAAAGACAGTTATTACGCTTGCCGATTGAACAGTCATATCCGCTACTGAGAGCAATCCTGCCGCTGATTTTGGCGTTAGATATCGTCAGGACGTATGTAAGTAGGTAGGCACAAGCATCTTGCAGACGGGTTTCGACTCCGCTCAACCCTCAACGTTTGACTTGGCAAGCAATATAGCTGATTGAGCGGAGTCGAAATCAGCGACCGGTTTAACACTTAATTTGACCCAGCTACTTAATGGCATCCGATTTTGTCTCCCTCGCCATCCATTCCGAAAAAACTGGATGCAACTTCCCGCAGAATTAGGAAATAGCAGAAAACCAGGCAGAAGTCCTAAGATTTTTAGCCGTAGCTACATTTAGCGAGGGTGATATGACCTTCAGTCGAATTTTGACCAACCTCTGCTCTGACAATCTCGCCGAAAGCCGAGATTTTTATGTCTCGCTGCTGGGATTTGAGGTGAACTATGACAGCGATTGGTAT
>CALCPB010000311.1 GCA_937897665.1 uncultured Halomicronema sp.
TGAGACTTGGGGGCTAAGCGATCGCTAATGCCCTGATCGGAAAAGACAAACAGCGCCAGGTCGCTGCTGCTCGTCGCCTGAGCCAGCGTGGTGCTGATCAGACCATTGACGCTTTGGCTCCAGGGTTTGCTTTCAGAAACGGGCGAGAACTGCACGGTGACCTGAGAGCCCGGAATGCTGACCGTGCGGGGCGATCGCATTGGTTTTTGCAGGCCAAACAGACTGTCCTCTTTGCCTTTGGGGCCATCGCCCCACATCAAATCAAACTCCTCCGTCAAGACCGCTGCCAGTTCTGCGCTCTCGATTTTGAGCAGAGCGTTGGCATTGCCCCGGCTGTCCTTGTGGGCAAAATCGCCGTGGGTGCCTGACAAAGTCCAGTTGTTAGAGCCCAGCAGCACTGTTTTGCCATCCACCACCATAAATTTGTGGTGCATCAAGCCGCTGCCTTTCGAGCCATCGGCAGTGTCATCGATTAGCGGCACCTGAGCTTTGGTCAAAATGCGAATGGCGTCTCTTTTCTCCAGTTCCTGAACGGTAATTTTGCCATTACGATTAGCGTCGATCAGCTGCTGGCGTTCGGCCTGTTTCGATTGCTGATATTCATCCAGCTGGGCCGACTGAATCTCGGCTAGAGGCTGCCAGGGGCGATTGTATTGATCTTCCACAATGACGCGCACGGCAAGGCCTGCTTGGGCCTGATCCCGCAGGGCGATCGCCACCTGAGGCAAATTAATTTCCTGCACAGCGACATCGATAGAGGTGTTGGCGGTTGCGATCGCCGCCACAATCGTGGCCTCTAAATCATCGCCATGACGCTGAATGCGGCGATAGGGATCGGTGTAAGCAGCCGCTGGTGATTGGTTGAAATAGACCTGAACATAAGGATCTTGCGGCAGCGCCGGTGTGAGCGAGGGGCCGGCCAGCCCCGGCAAGCCGTAATGCAGGGCCAGCACCAAGAGCAGCGCCCCCAGCAGTAACGCACCGAGCCGACCCGGATGAAAGGAAAGACGCACACCCTGACCCCAAAATAGCAACTGCTTTTAGTGCGCCCAAGCGGACTTTCCGGGTAACCCCGCAAGATTGCGGAAATTCACAATGTTGGCCCGTGACATTAAGCTCTCCTGCGCTAGACTTTGAAACCGCGAGGTGCGAAACTTGCCGAGTTGTCAGCAAACGTTGGCACAGATCCGTAGGCACAGCGTCATTGATCCCGATGAAGTTTCCTGAAAGGAGACATCCCGATTGCGATTTGATTGGCTAATTTCAACAGGGTTGGGGGTGACTAGTGCGCTAGTTTTAACCCTGCCCGCAGCGGCGACTCAGCTGCAGTCTTGGCAGTTTAATGAACGCGAAAATCAGCTGGTGTTTACCACTGATACAGCGGTGCAGCCGCGCGCCCAGATGGTATTTAACCCCACTCGAGTGGTCATCGATTTGCCGGGCTCTAAGTTAGGGCGATCCTCTCGGCGTCAGGCCGTCGGCGGGGCGATTCGCGAAGTGCGATCGGGTCAATTTGATGCCCAAACGGCTCGCCTGGTGATTGAGCTGGCTGCCGGATACACCTTGGACCCACGGGCAGTCGAGATCCGCGGCATCAGCAGCAATCAGTGGTCGTGCAGCTACCAGACCCAGAACAATCAGCCACGCCCGCGCCCACTGCGCCTGCCGGCAACAGCGGCAACTCCATCACCGGGGATTTTTCGAACGAGGCGACGAGCTTTCTTTCAAATATTGTGACGACGCCCGATGGCTTTTTTATTCGCACCGATGGCCCGATCCCGACGATTAATCTAGAACGGGTCGGCAGTCTCGGGCGCGAGCGCCAGATTGTGATTGACATTTTCAACAGCTCGATTTCGCCCTTTCTCGAAGCTGAGGGTCTCCCCGGCAACCGCTACAGTGTTAGCCGCTGGGATATTGCTCAAGACAATCAAAGCTTGACGACTCGGGTGGTGATGACACTATCCCCCGACAGCCCAGATTGGGAAGTCACCCCCACCAGTGTGGGCAGTCAAAGTGGCATTGTCATCGTTCCGCCCAGTGGGGTTTCCATCAGCTCCATTCCAGATGAGCCGTTAAGCACCAACCCTGCGATCGCGGTACCGCCCGGTTCGCAACAGCCGCCGCAAGCACAGATTCCCCAGCCGCAGATTCCCCCGCAGCCCCAAACGCCGCGAGTGCCGCCGCAGGTCAACAATAGTCGAATTTTGGTGGCGATCGATCCGGGGCATGGCGGACGTGACCCTGGTGCCGTTGGCATTGGGGGTTTGCAAGAAAAGAACGTGGTGTTCCCGGTCTCCACTCGCGTAGCGCAGCTCTTGCGAGAAGCGGGCGTTGATGTGGTGATGACGCGGGTCGACGATCGCACCCTCGATCTAGAGCCACGGGGCAACATCGCTAACAATGCCAACGCCACCATCTTTCTCAGCATTCATGCCAACGCCATTAGTCTGAGTCGGCCCGACGTCAACGGGGTAGAAACCTATTACTACTCAGAGAATGGGCGGCAACTGGCCAGCATCATTCATGCCAATGTGCAGCCTGCTTCTGGCCTGGGCAATCGCGGGGTCAAGCAAGCGCGGTTTTACGTGTTGCGCAATACTGCCATGCCTGCAGCCTTGCTGGAGTTAGGTTTCCTCACCGGTTCTGAAGATATTGTTAGACTGCGTGACCCAGCCTGGCAAGAACGCATGGCCCAGGCAATCACTCAAGGCCTCTTGCAATATCTCGAACCCTATCGCCGCTAGAGCTCGGACTCGGCGCTGGAATTACCGATCCGCCATAAGTAGCTGGGTCAAATTAAGTGTTAAACCGGTCGCTGATTTCGACT
>CALCPB010000312.1 GCA_937897665.1 uncultured Halomicronema sp.
GTCATCTTGTCTCATCTGGGTTTGGCCATCGCTCCGGTTCTAGAACTGGGGATGATAGCCGCAACATTGGCCCCGCAAATCGAGTTGCCCGATTGCTTCATCGCAAAGGTCTTCCTAGCCTTGGGCGGTTATCGACTCTGAACCCGGAACCTTAACCCCAATCATGGCTAATAGCTGACCGGTGTGCACCATGCTCTACCAACGATCTTTCTACAGCCTGCCTTCCGAGTCCACACCGGTCATCCAGTATTATTAGAAGACGCCATGCCTCTCAATTTGGCGGCGGCAGAAAAAACTTTCAGAGCCGCGCTTTTTCAAAGTCATAACATTACGCATAATTGCCATATTTCTTAGCTATTGGGGATGGCCCTTACAACATATAGCGCTTGAGCAACTCAGTAGATCCACATCTGGCGTTTGTAGAGCATTTGTATCTATGAGTTTCTCAATCATCTGCCTTACAGTGAGCAAGTGTTCTTCGATTATTCCTGTGATTTTCCTCCCAGCCATTTCATTGAGGTGAGGTTCACTGATGCAGCAGTTTACGCGCCGCGAGACCGTGATTTTGACCCACACGAGTCCAAGTCGGCTGGCCTATTTGGCCCGCATTGGCGTCGTCGTCCCTAAGGGTGACGAAAACGATGTCACCCAACCTGCGAGTTACTCTTGGGAACAGATTTTGGAACTGAGGACTATTCGCCACCTCCGGCGGCAGACATCGCTGCAGATGATTCGCAAAATTTTGGCGTTCTTAGAGGGTACCGAGGGCGATCGCACCCTCCACAACAAACACCTGATCGTTGCCGATGGTGAAGTCACTTGGGTACAGACGCGGCCTGATGTCGGGCCGCAGGTTGTGCAAGTCGCAGATAAAGACAACCGCCACGTTGGCCAGCTACAGCTGATGGCACTGCCCCCGCTCAATGATTTAGCTGACCATCTTTGGAAGACGTCGCGCCGCCCCAAAGTGGTGCCTCTCGACCGGTTTCGGCATCGGGTGGTGCCGCTGCACCCTAAATAAGCGACCAAGTGCCCAAACTGATTGAGATGACCCAGATCACAATACCCACTGGGGTCGCCTCACAAAAATTTTAGGGGTGCAGTCACCGCTAAGGTTTCGGTTAATCACCAGACGGCAGAGCAAGTATCACGCGAGTGTCGCCCGTGGAATCACTGAGTTGCTGTCAATCTTCATCGATACTTAAAACTGTCAAGTTTGTATGAGTTCCTGGTGAAAGATCATGACTTCAATGATGGCGACGCCCTCCTCTTTCGAACCCCCCTCGATAGCGACTGAGCTGCCTCAACATTTAGCGGCCCGCATGAACATCGCCAACGACTTTAGAGATCGCGGCATTACCTATTGGCAAAAGCTCGTCAGAGAGGGCGTGCCCAAGGACGAAGCGCGCAAAATTGCCAGCGCGAGCGCGAAGTTTGAGCTGTTTGAAAAACCCCCGTCTCAAGACCAAAAGCAGCTAATTTCACAGTTCAGTGCTTTTGTCTGTCGGGCTCAGCTCTGGCGCAGTGATCTATTGATTTGAACGAATAACCATAACGAATTCATCGCCACCGCGATGCTTGACTCAAACGGTTACTGCCTGTCCAGGTTCAGCCGTGACTGACTCTTCCAGCTTGAGCATCACGCGTTGGTTGCGGGTAAAACGGCAATCGGTCAAGTCGGCTCCGGTCAAATCAGCTCCGGTCAAATCGACGGTTCTAAAGTCAATGCCTGTTAGGTTGGCTCCCACCAAGTTGGCATAACATAGCTGCGCATTTTGGAAGTTGGCGCCGCTCAAATTAGCATGGCGTAGATCTACCAATCGAAGATCGGCCTCGGCAAAATACCCCTCGCGAACATCGCTGCTCTGTAGCTGACAGCGAATCAGGGTCGCGCGCACAAATCGGGCTTGGTGCAACTGGGCATGGGTGAGGTTGGCCCGCCACAGCATCGCCCGAGAAAAATCAACCGCCTGCAGTAGACTATGACTCAAGTTACTGCCTGTGAGATCAGCTCCCTGCAGAGCCGCGTGACTCAGCTTCAACCCAGGCATCCAAGCTTCTCGAAAGTCAACGCCGCCAAAATCTCGCCGACCGGCGGCATAACTGGTTAAAAGCTGAACAATTTGCATAAATTTGGGGATTTTATGAGAGCGGCCCGATCAGACAGTCACCTCAGGGCCAGCTGCAAGGTTAGTAGTGTTAACTAATGTAACGATTTTTGGGGGCGATCGCAAATGACTGTGGCTAACTCGCTACAGAATCTTGGTGATCAGGT
>CALCPB010000313.1 GCA_937897665.1 uncultured Halomicronema sp.
GCGTCAACAGCACCGCCCCACCATCCAGCCCCCCGGAAAGCAGAAACACAGTTCTTTTCTGCGAATCACGGGAACGGGATAGCCGAGGCCAGCACGAGCATACCCACGAGCTGAAGGGGGAGTTGAGCAGGTGTCAGCGGCTGTAACGAACCAAACCCGAAGCGTCAATTTATAAAGGTGGAGCGCGATCTCTGAGCGATCCGCAAATTCTCCCCTGAGACTTTCAGCTCACTCCCGATTTTCATCGTTATTGAGTCTTCAATATGGATTCTCTCGTCTGGCAAGTCCGCGATCGCATCCTGAGTCTTCAAACCCAGTGGTTCACACTCATTGGCGAGCATCTGCAAGTGCCTGAGGGTCCCCTGCTGGAGTATTGGCGAGTTGAAAAAGCCGACTCAGTTGTGGTGCTGCCAATCCAAAATCAGCAGATCATCATGCCAGTGCCCATCTATCGCCCTGGCGTGGGGAAAGCGACATTAGATTTTCCGGGGGGACGTTGCCCCGCCAATCAGTCCCCGGCGCAAGCCACCCAGTCAATCTTGCAGCGCGAGTTAGGCACTTCTCCAACGGCAATCAACCATCTGGCTCCCCTCAATCCAGCCGGATGGGCGATCAACAGCTCATTCTCCAGTCAAATGCTGTACGGCTTTGTTGCCCATCTCAAAGATGAGGCGGCTGTTTCTGCAGAACGGGTCGCAGCCACTTATCCCCTTAATCCAGCTGGACTCGCAGCCCTGCTAGAGAACCTCCACTGTTTGCAATGTCGTTTGGTTTTACGAGAATGGCAGGCCGCACCAATAGGAGAGGATGTTAAAGATTAATTACTTAGCTGGAATATAGTTATATGATCTAAATCGAAACTTTCTCGATTTATCAATCAAGTGCCTCTATGGATGTTTTCTTCGATAGTGTGGCGCTGTCGCGCATGCAGTTTGCGCTGACCAGCATCTTTCATATGCTGTGGACGGACTTGACGACCGGCAAGGCTATCTACCTCGTGATTATTGAAGGGCTGTGGTTAAAGACACGGGATACTGATTACTACTATCACGCTCGCTTCTGGGCCAAACTATATGTTCTGAACTTTGGTATCGGCGTTGCCACCGGGCTCCCGATGGAATTTCAGTTCGGCACCAACTGGGCTCCCTTCTCCGAAGCCGTGGGTGATTTCTTCGGCAGTATTTTAGGGTTTGAAGGAGCCATGGCCTTCATGTTGGAAGCGGGCTTTCTCGGCATTATGCTGTTTGGCTGGGAGCGGGTGCCCCCCGTCATGCATTACATCTCCACGATCATGGTGGCATTTGGGGCTAACCTCTCCACCTTTTGGATTTTGGCGGCGAACTCCTGGATGCAGACCCCCGCCGGGGGCGAAATGGTGGACGGCAAATTTGTGGTGCATGACTACTTTCAGGCCATTTTCAATCCGTCCATGTTTAACAGCGTCAGCCATATGTTCCTGGCAACCCTTGAGACCTCCCTGTTTGTGATTGGGGGGATTTGTGCCTGGTACGTTTTGAATAAGCGTCACGAAGCGTTCTTTGCTAAAGCCTTGAAGATTGTCATTGCCACCGTCATTGCCGTGGCACCCTTACAGATTTATGTGGGGCACCTAAGTGGCGAATATGTCTATCAAGAACAACCTTCTAAGCTGGCCGCCATTGAAGCGCGTTGGGAAACGGCTCTGGCAGGAGAACCCGCGCCCTGGAGTTTAGTAGCCTGGCCCACAGCCGCCGCCGAAACCAATCGCTGGGAGCTGAACATTCCCCAAGGCCTCGGCTACATTCTGGAATTTAAAGGGACGCTCTCGGAACCTGTCCTGGGGTTGAAAGAATGGCCCCCTGCAGATCGCCCCCCCATGACCGGGCTGATTTTTTATGCTTTCCGGGTAATGGCCGGCATTGGGTTCTTTTTTGCGGGGCTGATGCTGCTGAGTGTGATGCAGTGGCTACGGGGGAAACTTTCGGCAGAGGCGATCGCGCAACAACGCGGGCTTTTGCGGGCCTGGATCTTTGCCGCCCCGCTCGGGTATATCGCTGTAGAGTCTGGCTGGATTGTCCGTGAGGTGGGCCGACAGCCCTGGACCGTTTATGGTCTGATTCGCACTAGTGATGCAGCCTCCCGCTTGCCCGCAGCAGGCGTGTTCACCTCACTAATGTTGTTCGCCATGGTGTACACCTTGTTGCTGATCGCTACCCTCTATTTTGGTAGTCGCATCCTTCGCCAAGGCCCGAATTTAGATTTGCCGGTGCCGGGTATGACGACTCAGCCTGCATTGAAAACGACACCCGCTGAATTTGTGCCCGATCAGCGACCCACCGAAGCTCAGCAATAAGAGACAACCCATGGAAACCCTTGATTACTTTTTGCCACAGGTCTGGTTCTTTATTCTGGCGCTGTTTTTGCTGCTGTATGTCATGCTCGATGGCTTTGATTTGGGCGTGGGGATTTTGTCGATCACGGCTTCTTCTGAAGAACGCCGCAGCCTTCTGATGACCAGTCTGGGTAATATTTGGGATGCCAATGAAACCTGGCTCGTGATTATGGGCGGCACGCTGTTTGGCGCGTTTCCCTTGGCCTACAGCACAATCTTAAATGCCTTGTATGTGCCTATTTTGATCATGATCTTTGGGCTCATTTTTAGAGCAGTCGCCTTTGAGTTTCGCGAGCACGCTGAGCAAAAAGTATTTTGGAACTTGGCCTTCGGGATGGGCAGTTTCCTCGCAGCACTGGGGCAGGGGCTCTCCCTGGGCACGGTGTTAGCCGGTATCCAGGTAGACGAATTCGGTCACTTTGCTGGCACCATCATGGATTGGTTTACGGTGCCAGCATTTTTGGTAGCGCTGACGCTGATTCAGGGCTATGTGCTGATTGGGTCTACCTATCTGATTATGAAAACCGAGGAAGACTTACAAACGACGCACTACCGAACGGCCCAAATTGCCGCATGGACAACCCTGTTCGGAGCCATTTTGATCACCCTAGTCACACCATTTTTTTACACCTATGCGCGGGAACGGTTGTTTTCTCAGCCGTTGATTTACGTCTTTGTGGCTATTCCCCTAGTGGGCATTGTCTTAATCTGGCAGTTGCTCAGCAGCCTGAATCAAAAACGGGAGACGGCTCCGTTTATTTGGACCATTCTAATTTTTCTGCTCACCTTCATCGGTCTGGCGCTGGTGGTCTTTCCCTACATTATTCCGACCCAAATCACCATTTACGAAGCCGCTGCTGCCCCCAGTGCTCTGGTATTTATGCTGGTATTCATTGGCTTTCTCATTCCCATCATGCTGGCCTACAACATTTACAACTATGTGGTCTTTCGGGGCAAGGTCATTAACAGTGACTACGGCTAGGCAGATGACTCCGAAAGAAGGTCGGATGCAGACAGGCTCGATCGTCTAAATGCGGGAGATCTTGAATACCCTCATCTTTTACTGAATGGCAATATAATAGAATTACTTGCTAAGTTTTCTTCTGCCCTAGATTCTAGTCATGCCTAAAAAATCTGCAAAAAATAGTGCTGTGGTGGCCGCCCAAATCGGGGTCTAAAAATGTCACCGAGATAATTGAGATGACCGGCTTAGGACAGGCCAACGTCTCAAAGCATTTGAAGATGCTCTCTCAGGCTGGTATCGTCAGCCGTCGCCAAGAGGGAGTCTGCGTTTACTATCAAATTTCGAATCCGTTTATTTTTGAGCTGTGTGATCTGGTCTGCAATGCCCTGTCTATCAAGATCGAGCATCAAAATAAGCACTTTGATGCGTTAGACGTTATTCGGCAGCCTCGCTAGTTGGCCTGATAGCAACTCGCTTGCTACCACACCCCCAAATCAACATTGTGATGTTTGCGGTCATCCAGGTGATATAACGTCTTGCCATAACCGGAACTTCCGCGATTGTTGATGTCGTAGATGGCATTGCCGTAGTTGACCAG
>CALCPB010000314.1 GCA_937897665.1 uncultured Halomicronema sp.
CTGCAAAGTATTGAATGGTCGGTGTTGCTGGTGATTGCGGCGGCCTTGGGCCTGCGCGAAGCCATGCAGGTGACGGGGACAGCGGAGGCGATCGCCGAGACTTTGCTCAGTGTGGTGGGCAGCACGCCGTTCTTGGCGCTGGCAGTGATTTATGGCGTGACGTCCCTGCTGACTGAGCTGATTACGAATAATGCAGCGGCGGCGCTGATGTTTCCCATCGCGCTCTCAGTAGCACAAACCCTGGGGGTCAGCTATATGCCCTTTGTGATTGCCATTATGATTAGCGCCTCGGCCAGCTTTTCGACCCCGATTGGGTATCAGACTAACTTGATGGTCTATGGCCCCGGTGGATACAAATTCACCGATTTCATGCGCATTGGCATTCCCCTCAACCTACTGTTTTGGACCATGACCGTTTTCATCGCCCCGCTGTTTTATCCCTTTTGAGCAGGCAGCGTAAATTGTGGCGCAGTTTTTTCCCTCTTGCCAGGCAATCAGAACGTGGAGAAAAAGGGCACTCTGTTCTCCACGTTCTGATTGCCTGTAGGACTGCTATTCCTACGAATCTGATAATACTGAGGTTCTGAAACAAGGTTACAAACCTGGCTCCCCGGCGCTGCCAGAATTGCAGCGGGAGTCCGATCTCTGAGCAGGAGTGTTAACTGCCGAAAATGACCATTTCGCCCACGGGTTCTGGCAGGTCTTGCTCGGGTTCAACCGTAATCACGATTTCCGGCGTTGCCCCCCATTCATCGACTGGCAATTGCAAAAACACCTCTCCCGCTGCGTCGGGTCGGAAATCACCACAGGCAATCTTTTGGCCATCCACCACTGCCCACATACGATAGACCTGTCCCTTGTCGGGCAAGGCGGGCACGTTACGCAGCGCCAGGATGGCGGCGCTTTGGCTTGGCACAATCACTAAACTGCCAGTAGAAGGCTGTTCTGGCACGGTACCCTGGAGCGTCAGATAGCGGTTATCAGGCTGGCGCAATAGGTTCACCGCACCTTGATAGCGAGACAGCTCCTGACGCGTTTTGACCAGCTCGATTTGCTGCAGCTGTTGGAGCGTGGTTTGGGTAAGCGTCAGCTGTTCTGTGAGAGCTTGATTCTCTAGCTGGGCAGCCGCTAGGCTTTGGCGCAGCCGATAGGTTTCAAGGCCGAGTCCGGCCAGCATAATGGCGGCGATGCTACCCACAGTCCACCAAGGCCAAGTCCTTGATTTGACTGGAGCGATCGCGGTCGCTGGGGCAGCGGTCTGAGGGGTGGCTTGGGCCGCTTGCAGAATCTTGTGTTCTAGCTGGGGCGACGGCAGAGGGTGGGAGAGAGACAACGGCACCAAGGCCAGCGTCGACTGTAGCGTTTGCAGTTCGGCCACCAAGGCCGGATTATGTTTCAGCAGTTGTTTGACCCGCGCCGCTTCGGTAGGCGTCAGGTTGCCCAGCGCATAACCGGCCAAGAGCTGTTGCAGTTTGTGAGGCTTGTCTGCAGGTTCCACAATTACTCGATCCAGCCTTTTAAGAGTTCTCGTAACTTGAGTAGGCCGAGGCGCGATCGCGTTTTGACCGTACCCAGGGGGAGGTTTAAGCGCTTAGTAATTTCTGACTGGCTTAGGCCATCATAGTAAGCCATTTCTAGCACTCGGCGTTGGCCATCGGGCAAGCCGGTCAATGCTTCTGAGACCTGCTGAGCTAGTTCTTCTAGGGAGGCATTTTCAAAGGGGATGCGCACGGAATTGGGCGCTTGATTTTGCTGCCATTGCCAGTGTCGTTGCTGCTGAGCCTTGACTTGTTTGAGGCGATTGAGGGCGCGCGATCGCGTCAGCGTTAATAGAAAAACCACCACCGTGCCGCGCGACGGGTCATACCCTTGACCTTGCCAAAACGCCAGAAAAACTTCTTGAGTCAAATCCTCGGCCTCGTCAACACTGCCTAAAATGCGACAGGCCAGCCGATAAACGGCCCCGCCATAGCGCCGATAAAGAATGGCTAGCGCTGAGAGGTTGCCTCGGCTCACGGCCTGGGCAATCTCCGCATCCGCCAACGTCATGAGCGCCGCGCTGGTAGCCGTGTTTTGGCATTCACTCACGCCCATCCTGCGCTCCTCCCAGCGTTAGTCTGGCATTTGCGGTTCATATCACCTGCCCATCTGGTGTAACAAGGCACAGTTTCACTGGATTGCCGAGAAAGTGAATGAGAGCTGCCTGAGAATCTCGGGCGGCTTTGCCGGATTATCTGGCAAGTGAATGAGAGCTGCCTGAGAATCTTAATCGGCCCTCAGCAAGCAAAAAAAGCGGGCTTGGGCACCGCCGTCGATGGACGCGCCAATCGGACATCCATCGACGGCAGCTGGCTCAATCTGGGGGCTAGCTCACGTCTGCGCAAGACGATACCGGTACGGTAAAGGAAGATTTAGCGATAAACCTTGACCAGGTCTTGACCAAATCCGCCCCGACCAGTGGCCTTAAACAAAGGCGGCGGC
>CALCPB010000315.1 GCA_937897665.1 uncultured Halomicronema sp.
GAGATTGAGCGCATCTGGGAACAGGAGCGCAAGACAGTCATTATGATTACCCACAGCATCGAAGAAGCGCTGCTGCTGAGCGATCGCATTGTCATGATGACCCGTGGCCCTGCCGCCCGGGTTGATGAAGTGTTGGAAGTCCCGTTTCCCCGCCCTCGGAACCGCGAAATCATCGACCAACATCCGGCCTATCACGATCTGAAGGCCGAAATGGAGAGTCATCTGTTCCGCGAAACCCGAGCAGTTGAGGAAGCGCGCATTAGTGGGAAATAGGTTTGATTTGAGGCATGGGGAATGAGGTTTCGTCATCAAGCTTGAGTCCTGAGAACCCAGTTCTGGTGCTTCGTACCGCTCCCAATAATCAAACTTTTCCTTTTGTTGTTGACGTAAATTTGTTGAGGATTTAGACATGGCAATTCCCGAAATCACAGAGCAGCTACTGGCCGCCAAGAAGGCTGCTGGAGTCACTTTTGCGGAGCTGGAAGCCAAAGTCGGCTGTGACGAAGTTTGGATTGCTTCGGTAATTTATCGGCAAGCCAGCGCTTCTAAAGAAGAAGCGACCAAGATTGTCGAAGCCATTGGTGCCGATGCCTCTTTCATTGAGCCGCTGACAGAATGTCCCGTCAAGGGCTCTTTAGATCCGGTTATCCCCACAGATCCCCTGATCTACCGCTTTTACGAAATCATGCAGGTCTATGGCATGCCCATTAAGACTGTGGTGCATGAGAAGTTTGGCGACGGCATCATGAGCGCGATCGACTTCACCATTGATGTGGAGAAAGAAGAAGATCCCAAGGGCGATCGCGTCAAGATCATCATGTGCGGCAAATTCCTGCCCTATAAGAAGTGGTAATTCACCGCTAACCTTTCACTCACAAACTCATCTGTAGGCAAATTTCCTGTGGCTGCTGGCCGTTCGTTAGCAGCCACTTTCTATGAGAACTGAACCCATGACAACTGCTGCCAAAAAGTTAGTGCCCCCTTTTGATCGAGACATCGCGATCGCCAAAGTCCGCATGGCAGAAAATGCCTGGAATGGTCGCGACCCGGATCGCGTCGCGATGGCCTATACCGAAGATAGTTTTTGGCGCAATCGAGCCGAAATCTTTCAAGGGCGAGAAGCGATTCGAGCGTTTTTACAACGTAAATGGGATAAAGAGCTGGACTATCGCCTGGTCAAAGAAATGTGGGCCTTTGGCGAAAATCGCATTGCGGTGCGCTTTCAATATGAGTGGCACGATGATGCGGGGCAGTGGTATCGCGCTTACGGCAACGAAAACTGGGAATTTGACGAAGGAGGGCTGATGCGTCGTCGGGAAGCCAGCATTAACGATCGCCCCATCGCCGAGCGATCGGCGTTTTTTCTGGGATGTCTCCGGCCCTCGCCCTGATGACCATCCCGGCCTGATCAACTCCCCTGAGTGATTGCCCATCTCAATCCAGACTCTGGTTCCAGGCTGGTGGTGAGGCAACGCCAGTCTGGTGCCGTTTGTGGCAATTTTCTAAGCCACTGAGCCCGCCTGAAAGACCCGCCCAATCACCTCTTCAATCGGCGGGTCGGTCACCGTTAGATCTTGCACAGAGAAGTCAGCCAACACGCGGGAAACCGTTTCGGTCAGGTCTTGCCGCTGCACGATCAGACTCACCGAGCAGCCTTCCACGCTTTCGACTTCGCCGTAATGAGTCAGCTTGGCGGCGTCAGTTGGCGTCGCTAGTTCCACCTTGACTTCGCGATAGGGGGCAAAGCGATCGAGCAGCCCATCCAGCTGACCGTCATAGATCAGTTCGCCCTGATAGATCAGCAGCACCCGATCGCACAGGGCGGTGATGTCGGCCATGTAGTGGCTCGTGAGCAAAATGGTGGCCTGATAGCGGCGGTTGTATTCCTTTAAAAATTCGCGGACGGCGACTTGCGCATTCACATCCAGACCCAGCGTCGGCTCATCTAAAAAGAGCACCTGGGGCCGGTGAATCAGAGCCGCCAGCATTTCGGCCTTCATCCGTTCGCCGAGAGAAAGTTTGCGCACCGGCTGCCGCAGCTGCTCCGTGATGGCGAGCAGGGTGGCCAGCGCTGACACACGCTCGCGAAAGGTGCGATCGTCCAAACCATAAATAGCCCCATTGATGCGCAGCGAATCCATCGCAGGCAGATCCCACAACAGCTGCTGCTTTTGCCCCATCACTAACGTGATCTGTTGCAAAAAATCGGTCTGCCGCCGCACCGGCACCTGCCCTGCCACCGTCACCTGACCGCTAGAGGGATAGATCAGCCCGGTGAGCATTTTGAGTGTGGTCGTTTTGCCCGCCCCGTTCGGCCCCAAAAAGCCCACCACCTCACCCGGTTCGATCTGGAAAGAAACCTTTTTCACCGCTTCGACATAACGATATTTACGGCGAAAAAAATGCTTTAACGTGCCCTTAAACCCCGGTTCTTTTAGAGCGATCGGATAGACTTTGTTGAGCGCAGCGACATCAATAATGGGCATCTTGAGTAAGCAAGCCTCACGGCCAGAAGACACTTCTATTTAACCGTGAGTTTGACAACTTCATCGGGTGCGATGCCTGCCGTACTCTCATCGGTCGAGCCTAGCCAGGCTCGTATGCTTGAGGAGGACGGCTAGGCTCCAGCCAGAGGCGAGGGCTAGCTGGCTCACCCAACAGCGGTCAAGTTATCAAACTCTGAAGTGATCTCTACCAGAGGTGACATCTACGCAACAGCAGCAATCTTGTAACCTGCATATCATGCTTATTGGTGCAATTAGGGAGTCTCAGTGCAATGCCCATGAAACTAACGAGTACGGATAAAGACACCATTCGCCGAGTAATTATTGCTCAGATCGAAGCATTCCAGTCTGATGACGGTATTCAAGCCTTTCTCTACGCGGCTCCCTCCATTCGCCAGCAGTTCAAAAGCGTCGGCAATTTCATGCGGATGGTGCGCAGTTCTTACCCCGCCATCTACCGGCCTCGCGGCGTCATTTTTAGCGAGCTGACTGAGATGCAGGGGTTTCCGGCGCAGTCAGTATTTTTGATGGCTCAGGATAGTGACATCGTCAAGGCAGTCTATTTGATGGAGCAGCAGCCCTCTAAAGACTGGCGCATCGCCGGCTGCTTTTTAGTGCCCCTAGAAGAACTGTAAGCGGCGTCTGCAGACATCCCCATCACTGTGTCAGCTGGGACTCACTGGCGGCATCTTATCTTTCAAGCCGATTTTCGCTCTGGTGGGCATATGATCGCTCCGGCCGCTTCATTGCCGATAGCAATCGCTCCAGATGGTGGGCTGATGCTGCCAACGGCAACACTGCCGACAAAATTTTCGCGTTATGGCCATCAGTTGACCTACTGTGCTGCGGCCAGCCTCAAGCTGATGGCGCTGCCGCGATCGCAGGAATGCCGTGCGACAGCCAGTTTCAGGGGTTCAAGATGACGCGCCCGCCGGCAACCAAAAGCTGTGAAGAAAAGTTTAAAACCGTTAGCGCGATCGCTCCGTAATTTCACCAGAGCCAGCAATTAAAGGCTGGAGAAAATCCAGCTGGTCAGGGTTTTTGAAGGGCTCATGCCTTTCAGAGCATTGGCACTTGCGGCTTGTTTTTTCAAAATACTTTCCCCTCTTTGAGCCTCTGCCTGAACTCTCGGGCGGCGACTCTTGCGTGCAAATTTTTTGTAAATAGGTAAGAACATCATGGCTGACATCAATACGACGACTGACTTAGCGGTAGAAACGGGCACGACCAGCGTCTTTCTCGACTTGGAACTTCTTGAGGCGGCGGCGGGCCTCGTTTTAGAAGGCGTGGACAGTGAGGCTACACCCTTTTCCGACAACTTCCAGGTGGGCTTTGCCATCAATGATGAAACCGACTTCACCTACGCGATTGACCCCTTTGCGCCGACCGGCGGCAGCATCGAGCATGACGGCACCATCACCTTTGACACGGTGGATAATCCCGATGCGGATATCACCGTTGGGGAATTTTCTATCGGTTTTGACGCCAACCGCGTGACGGATACGGCCAGCGGCTTCTTTGTCGCCGATACGCTTGATGGCAATGGCCTCGACATTTTGTTCGACATCAGCGTGCCTGGCGTGGTGGAAGCCACCGCTGCAGATCTGACCATTGCTGAAACTGATTTGTTATTGTCTGCTGAATTTGCCAGTGCTTTGGGGCTGCCGGAACTCGCTGGAGCTGATGTGGGCGATGCCCGAATTGATGCTTTTACCCAAG
>CALCPB010000316.1 GCA_937897665.1 uncultured Halomicronema sp.
AGCAGCTGCTGGCTGCGCCCCGATCGCCCGTCACCTTCCATTGACTAGGACTGCGACGTTTTCTATCGCGATCGCTTAGACTCCACATAGATTGCTGTGACGCTTGAGGTCGAACGCACGTCAGGATCAGCGGCGGTTTGATTCGGCGATCGCTTTGAAGTTCATGTCGCGGCCAACCATGCCACAGCTTCATTCGGCCTAAAGGGGAAGACATTCATTGCTGGGCTTCGTTTTAGTACTGCTGTCTTCTGTATTTTTTTGCATTCAAAATGTCGTCGTGCGGATTTTGTTTGCGGAGCAAACCCTCGCGGGCGTTGGCGGCACCGGGGGCTTTTTAGCGCCATCCCTGCATAACTCGTTTTTTCTGCTGCTGTTGCGCATGGTGCTCGCGGTGCCGCTCATGGGGCTGCTGACTACACGGCTGCATCCGCCCATTTGGCGAGACGTGCGGCAGTTAGCAACCTCCACTCAGCGCCGCGCCCTGTGGCATGCCCTGGCAGGGGGCACGCTGATGTTTACTTACCTGGCGTTGCTGTACGTTTCTATTGGTCTGATTGCCACCGCGATCGCCCTTACCCTGTTTTTCACTTTTCCAATTTTTACGGCGCTGCTGTCCTGGCATTTTTTCGGCCAAAGGCCGAGCGCAATGCGGTGGGCCATCATCGGCGGCGTGCTGTTGGGCAGTCTGTTGACCATTCCCAGTGAGCAGTGGAGCGGCGGTGGCAGCACTTGGGGCGTGGTTCTAGGCATCACCAGCGGCGTCGCCTACGCCCTGTATACCGTTAACGCTCAAAAGAGCTTCGACTATCTGCATCCGCTCACCTATACCTGGATGAGCTTTGCCATCACGCTGCTGCTGTCGGCTCTTTGTTTGGTGGTTTGGCCCCTCGCCAACACGCAAGATCTGGCCTGGCAGCCGATTTGGATTGCCAGCCTGATTTCCGGGGTGGTCACGTTTGCCGGTCACATGCTTTACAACGTCGGCATCAAATATGTCGGTGCCACTACCGCTGCCATGGTGGGATCGGCGAATCCGGCTTTGACGGTGGTGTTGGCCTGGGTGACGATTCAAGAAATGCTGAACGCGGTGCAGCTCATTGGCGTGGGTATCACGACGGTCAGTGTGTCGGCGTTGAGTCGGTTTAAGTGAGCAGTAGGGGCGGAGGGGTAGAGGGTAGAGGGAGCAATAAGGGTGAAAAGCTGAGCACATGCCGGATTTATAAATCCATCAGTGCGTTTAGGGCGGGCATCTTGCCTGCGATCAGAACTCAAAATATAAAATTGGGATGCACTCAAAAAGCGAATGCTTCTGGATGTGGGTGCTGGTTCATGAGTGGACACGGGTCGAGTGGTAAACAACCCTGATGCTCTGAAATAACACGACAAATCTGGCCCTTCCGGCTCCTCCGCTCCTCCGCTCCCTTGCGTTGTTGAAATCCCCACACTGAGAATTACAGCTCCCCGGCTCCCTGGTCCTCGCTCCCCCTCTTCCTCGCAACTTTTCTGCGATCTCCCCGGCTGAATGTGCCCCCGTAAGCGATGATGGATGCTGACGAATTACCGCGGCTAACGATGTTCTCTCTGTCCGCCCGATGTACCCGGCATGGTTAAGCTCATCATTCAGATTCCCTGCTACAACGAAGAAGCCACGCTGGGGGTGACCCTGGCCGAACTGCCCCAAAGCCTGCCCGGCGTCGATTGTGTGGAATGGCTGATCATCGATGATGGCAGTCTTGATCGCACCGTGGAAGTGGCGCGGGCCTGTGGCGTCAAGCATGTGGTGCAGTTTCCCTACAACCAGGGGTTGGCGAAGGCGTTTATGGCAGGGGTTGAAGCTTCGGTCAGAGCGGGGGCCGATATCATCGTCAACACCGATGCCGACAATCAGTATTGCGCGGCGGATATTCCTAAGCTGATTGTCCCCATTCTGCAGGGGGAGGCTGACATGGTGATGGGTGCCCGCCCAATCAACGACATTCCTCACTTTTCACCGTTGAAAAAACGGCTGCAGGGCTTCGGAAGCTGGGTCGTGCGGCTCGCCAGCAACACCCAAATCCCCGATGCGCCCAGCGGCTATCGGGCTTTTAGTCGCGAGGCGGCGCTCAAATTCAACGTCTTTAACGAGTACACCTACACCCTCGAAACGATTATTCAGGCCGGCCAGCGCGGCATGAAGGTCGAGTCAGTGCCCGTTCGCACCAACGGCTATCTGCGGCCCTCGCGCCTGGTCAAAAGCATTCCGTCCTATGTGCAGCGATCGCTGTTTACCATCCTGCGCATTTTTATGACCTACCGCCCGCTGCGGTTTTTCCTCTTTGCGGGCTCGGTGCCCTTTAGTTTGGGCTTTTTGCTTGGCGTGCGCTGGCTCATTTTATATTTTGGCGGCACGCCGCGCTCCCACGTGCCGAGCCTGATTTTGGCCGCCATCTTGATGCTGATTGGTTTTCAACTGTGGATTTTGGGGCTGATTGCCGACCTGCTGGCGGTGAACCGCAAAATTCTGGAAGACAATCAGCTGCACTTTCGTCGTCTGAACTGGACTCAGCCCCAACGCCCTTCCCATGAGCCGTAATCTGTTTGCCCAATCGGCCCTGGCCGAAATTCCCAAGATTCTGACCCTGATGGATCGCAATCCCCACAGCCCCACCTATGGCTGCGGCGATCGCAACTTCTGGCAATACAAAATCATCGATTTTCCCAGCGGCATGTCGCAGGAATTTGCCTTGCCGCTGGCCCTGGCCTACCACCTCGATCTGCCCGATAATCCCTTTTATCAGCAGCCCGCCATGCGCGACTGGGCGATCGCGGCGATGCACTATGCGGCGACCAGTGCCCACAGCGACGGGGCCTGTGATGACTACTTTCCCTTTGAGCGGGCCAGCGGCGCGGCGGCGTTTTCGCTCTATGCGTTTTTAGAAAGTTATCGGCTACTAGAACTGCAGGATGAGGGACTGCTACGCTTTTTTGACCGGCGAGCCACCTGGCTGGCCGAGCATCGTGAAAGCGGCCAGCTAGCCAATCACGAAGCGCTGATTGTGCTGTGCCTGCAGCTGTTGGGTGAGCTGCAGCAAACGACGCGCTGGCAGCCGCAGCAGTCTCAGCGGCTCGAGCGTCTGTTGAGCTGGCAAAGCCCCGAAGGGTGGTTTCAAGAATACGGCGGGTTTGATCCGGGCTATCACACCCTGACGATTTCTTGTCTGGCCCGACTGCAGTCGCTGCAGCCCCGCGATGATGTGCGCAAAATTCTGATTCAGGCGGTAGATCTAGCGGCGCAGTTCGTGCACCCCGATGGCTCCTTTGGGGGTGAATATGGCAGCCGCAACACCTACAACTTCTTTCCCCACGGGTTTGAGTTGGTCGGCCAGTGGTATCCCCCCGCCCTCAGCGTGAATGACGCCTTTCTCACCGGCTTGGCTCAGGGTAAACAGCCCTGCTATGCCGACGACCATATCGTGGGGCACCACGTGTGGAACTATTTGTTGGCCTGGCAGGATTTTGTCCGCGATCGCCCCCTGCCCCCATCCCGCCCCACCGGCCAGTTCTGGCTGCAGCAGGCGGGCATTCTCATCGATCGCCGCGCCGACACCGAACTGTACATTGCCCTTAACAAGGGCGGCGTGTTCAAGCTGTTTCGCCAGGGTGAACTGGTGCTGTCTGATACGCAGCTGTCGGTGCAGGTGCGCCAGGGCGGCAAGGTCAAAAATGCAGTCGGTCATCTGCTGGCCGACTATGAATTTGAGGTGGAGGCGGCGCAGATCATGATTCGTGGTCGAATGGGCTGGGCCAAACAAACGCAAATGACGCCGCTAAAGTTGCTGGTGCTGCGGTTCGTCAACCTGACGCTGGGTCGCTTTTCGCCCAATCTCGTGCGCAGTCTCTTACAAAAGGTGCTGATCACCGGCAAGCAGCAAGCGCCCCTGCAGTTTTTACGGCAGCTCACCTGGCAAGAGGGCCAGTGGTACGTCACCGATGAGCTGCGAGCCGAGAGCTGGCCAGCGGTAGAATCAGTCGGCATCAGCGGCCATCAAACCTCGATCTATGTAGTGGTGAGTCGAGTCTTTCAAGCAGGACAGCTGCAGCCCTGGCTCGATGTTAGCGACCGCCTCCCCACCCTAGCCCCTGGTCAAACCCTAACCATTCACCGCCCCCTCAAGTCCACAAGATCGGAAGAGCGTCGTGTTAGGGAAAAATGTAGATATCGGGGGTAGGCGAATAAATAAAAA
>CALCPB010000317.1 GCA_937897665.1 uncultured Halomicronema sp.
GCTGAACCGATGGTTAGCTCTTGACCTGGCTGAAGCCAGTCAGTCACTGATGTCACTGGGGTATAAATCAGCTGGATTTTTGTTTTGGCATCGCTATCGTAGATAACGACATCACTGCGCACTTTGTCAGCAGAACGGCTCGGCACGAAGACAACATACAGCCAATGACGTAGGGTTAAGCTGGGTTTAGTCGCGCCCTCTACCTTCCACAATGACTGGCCCAATTGCACACTTAGCTTGGGGGTAAATCGGTTCCACTTCGCAACTTTGTCAACCACTTGACCGAGCACTTGACCCAGCCCGTCAGTGTCATTGAGCCCAGCAATACTCGCCGCAAGGGCTTCTTGGGTTGCTGTAATTAACTCGTCCAGAGACCTATCAGTACTAAGAGCATCATCATCAACTTTAGCCTGGGTTTCTAGTACTGCATCTGTCACTCCCATTGTGTCAACCATGGGCACGATTCGCTCTGCCTGATCGACGACTTTAGCGATCCCATTGGCTTGGTCAGCAACTTGTTCTGCCAAGGTGATGATTTCCTGCTTAAGGTGGGGAGCTGTATCTGCCTGTTCGTAGACCGTCTGGATATCAGTTAGCCAGTCAAAGACTGCAACTGCCAATTGTCTTCGCGGCGCATTCTTGTTCTTAATTGCCTCATAAGATGCTTTGACAACAGCCAGATGAGCTTTTAACGATGCTCTTTTTTGATCATCGATAGCTGTGCCATCAGCCAAGAACTTGCTGATGGCGCTCAAAGAGTCGCGAGCGATCTTAACTGCAGCGAAGCTTTGGTCTACAGGCTCCATCACCTTTTCAAGTTCCCCAATGGGAGTGAGAGTGGAAGTACTCTTGACCTGTATACGACTGCTACTACTGACGCCGTAGCTAAAGAGAGTAATCGGCTCAGGATCATCAGGTTTATCCTTGGCAGTAGAGGTCTCCCCCTGGAGTGGATTGACTCTTAACCAGAAAGAGAAAGTTCCGAAAACCTCCTTCTCAGGGGCATTCGCCCCATTTGACAAGGGCAGAGGAGAGAAATCTGGAACTTGCAAACTCAAGTGAGATTCCGGGCCGAGCTGAGTCACTCGAACATTCGATAATTTTTGCGATGGACGCTGCACCAGCGGAGTCACATCAGAGCCGCGCCAGCGTTGGGCGTAAACTCGTAGCCAGTCAGGCTGCAACTGTTCCCAATCGCTCAGTTCTTGATCCTTGAGGTCACTAGAAGAAAGTTGAACCTCAAGAGGAAAAATCCAGTCTTGACTAAAGTTGGCATAGGAAAACTTAAGAACCGGTTTCTTGACCGGTTTACCGACATATACTGCATTGCCTTCCTTGTCGCTATATTCAAAGGTTTTAGGATTAAGTTTGCCACCATCAAATTTGTCAATTAAATCGTTTTCATCAATTGTTACTTGATCAAGTATTTCTCCAGTACTGAGCTTCAGTTCTTTGTTAGGCACTTCGAGAAGCTTTATTATCTCGCCGAGTTGATCGACGGGTTTGCCTTCTTTATTGCCCACCCACTTGCGGCGTTCTGATCTGATCGAGTCTTGAATGTCAGCCCAAAACAGGAACAAGCGATTAAAGGCAAAGACTGGAGAAACAAACTGGGCATTGATCGTAATGCCTAACTTGCGCCAGGGGGTCCAGCGTCGTTGGTTAATCAGTTCACGGATGTAATACGCTTTGGTAACTTCTTTGCGTCCCACCAGATAGAGCGTAGTCTCTTCATCCACTTCGTCTTGATAAACCGTTTCCAACAGCGAGGTCGATTGCCAGCGGACGGCGGGGAGAGTAAACGATAACGCTTGTTGAGCGGTGGAAAAATCGGTGACGGTAGTATCCGTTGCGGTCTCCCTAAGAGGATCGTAATTCCAGCATCGGAGTAGGGCAGTGCGATCGCTCTCTGACAACTCCTGCTGCGGTTTTTTGATTTCCCTGTCCATCCCGGCTTTGAGCTGCTCAGCACTGCGGGCAGCATTCCAGAGCCGAATTGAGATGGAATTTGAAGCGAGACTGACCGACCTCTAAAATCCAGCCGCCGCTATTGGGTTTGTTGTCAGCCAAGTTGTAAGCCGAGGCAATGCCGCCCCAACCGGAGGGGGGCAGCGTCGGTTTTACCCACAGCTCAATTGTAAAGTTCTGGGGAATGAGGGCTTTGGCCTCTGCCAGAGAACTGACGGCAATGAAGTCTTGACCACTGAAGGTGAGCGCACTGCCCGTCTGGGGTGACCTGTTGGTGTTGTAATAGCTGCCGATGATGGTGAGATTGGCGACCTCGGCAAAGTTGTTGAGGTAGGTGGTGTAGGCCTGCTTGACCGTCTCGGTCGTCACATTGCCCTGCTGGAGACCATCCTCCAGGTCTATGAAGAGAGGGGTTTTGGTGTTTCGCAGTTCGGGCTCGATGTAGTTTTCGGGATAGAGAAAGACTTTACGGTTCACTTCCCACACCCGGTAGTTTTTCATCCATTTCCATTCATCCAAGGGAATCTTCTCAGGATTGATGCCATATTCCAGGTTCATCAAGCAGCGCTGCACGTAGAGTTGCAGACTGGCAATGCCCTGCACAATGCGCGACGTTTCGACGGCACTGCCAGTTTGCACATCGATGAGCAGATATTCGTAGAGGATGTTGGGGGTTTTACGATCGCCCAACTGGTCGCTCAATTTTTCCAAAATGACGGCGGTCAGTGCATCCCGTTTTTTCACCGCGAGGCGATCGTGCAGGGGTTTATAAACCTTGGGCCACTGTTCCTCCGGATATTGAGCCCGCATCAGCCCCAACACGGTGGCGGCGTGGTCTTGATAGGTGGCGAAGGTGCGATCGCGGAAATCGGCTAACTCAAACAAGTCAGCGGGTTCGATCTGCAATTGCTGAACCAGCGTAAAGGCTTGGTGCAGGCGAGCGATCGCGGGAATGGTGTGATAAGTGCCCGCCGGAATGTGCAGCTTTGCCGCCACTAGGGGAATGTCGGACTCGACCCAACCGGTGAACTCGTGCAGCGGCGTGTGCTGTTGCAGCACCTGAATCAGGCCGTCAGTGCGATTGCCGAGCGCCTGCTTCAGGTGCATAAAGGTGTATAGACGCTGTAAATCCTTAAAGGTAGGCGTAAACAGATGGGCAGGTTTGATGCCAAAAACGGCCTGCGATTGAGTGAGTAGCAATTGCGTTTCTGCCTCACTCAAATTGAACTGGGCCAGCAAGAGCAGAATTTTATGGAGCTGCCGCAGATCCTGATCAACCGGTGAGGTGGTCACCGAATTGGGTGCTTTAACGATTTGGTTGAGCTGCCGCATCAGCTGGGGCGCGTCCCCAACGCCCTGGTCATAAAGCTGCCCGCTGGTATTTTGCATGGTGTTGAGCAGCCGCTCGGCATCGGTATCGAGCAGGCTGGCAAAGTCAGTGAGCAGGTTGGTGTCAAAGGCGCGGCGCTGATCTTGCAGCCTCGTGAGCACCTCCTGAGGAATCGTCCTTTGCAGCTCCAGACGATTGACTAGCAGATCGCGCAATAAAGTTTGCTCCGCGATGGGGCGCTTGCGATCTACAGAGATGGGCTTCAGGACGAGTCCAGTGGTTTCACCCGTTTCCTCAGGATTGGGCGCAATGATCTTTTGATCCAGCAGGGTTTGCTTGCTCACCCCCAACTCACTGCCGTCAAAGCTCGTCGCCCAATCCATCGCGGTAGCAGCGGCTAGCAAGATGGCCTGTTGCAGCTCGGTCAACTCCGGGTCCCCTGCTTG
>CALCPB010000318.1 GCA_937897665.1 uncultured Halomicronema sp.
AAGACTGACCTAATTTTCCGTAAGTGCGTCAAGCCATTCAGAGGCCCCTTAGATCTTCTCGGTTTAAGGGGCCTTTGGGTCTTTGCGGTCCCTACGCCTTGCCCGTCAGTGGATTGCACCAAAAGACCTTAAGCAGGAGGAAAGAGGTCGCATTCTCATTTTGGCGAACAGCTGTTCAAGGATGAGAGATGATTGTTGGCGCGTTTTGCCAGCGTTTGTCGTCGTAACCGGATCAACGATCAGGCAAACATACTCACGATGAGGAGAACAACGTTGCACTGAGCACGTTCACGTTGTTTTTACTCAAACGCTCTCCTTTCTGGCCAAAGTGACCAGCGTTTCTAAAGTCGCGATCGCCCCCTGCTCCAGCGGCACCCATCAACGATCGCGGCTGGCAACTGAGTCAAAATCCTCTACAGGACTTCGGGAGGGAAGTGATGAGTGGCGATGCAATAGCGATCGCGACCTTTCGATTTAGCTGCGTAAAGCGCCCGATCCGCAAGATTGACAAAAGCTTCAGGCGTAGTTTGTTTGTTGGGGACAATCGTGACAATCCCGATGCGCACGGTGACTTGCTTTTTGTGAGAAGCCGCATGGGGAATCTGCATGTCCTTAAGAGCCTGAATGATATCTACGGCGACGTGAACGCCACCATCTACTGCGGTATTGGGCATAGTGATGGTAAATTCTTCGCCACCATAGCGAGCCACAAAATCAGCCGGTCGTCGTGCCGCCGCTAATAAAACATTCGCAATGGTTTGGAGGCAGCGATCGCCCTCTTGATGACCATAGGTGTCGTTATATTTTTTGAAGTAATCGACGTCGCATAAAAGTAACGTTAATGGCTGCTGGTCTCGCAGCAGTCGTTTCCATTCATGCTCTAGGTGACTGTTAAAAGAGCGGCGGTTAGCCGTTTGAGTCAGGTCATCAATTCGAGACAGCTTGCGGAGTTCTTGATTGAGTCGCGTTAACTCTGTCGTGCGATCGTCAACGCGCGTTTCTAAGTTTTTAAACGATGCTTGCAGCTCTTGGGTCATGGTTGAAAATGAGCGTGATAAATCACCAATCACGTCAGCGCGATCAACATCCGAAACACTATGCCATTTCCCATTGGCAATGTCTTTGGCAGTGACGCTAAGCCGCAGCAGTGGCTGGGTAAGCCATTGAGTGATCAGTAAACCAATAAAAACGGTTACTAATAAGGCCACAACACACAAAATAACTGTGATTTGGGTATTGCTATTAATGCGTGCCATAAAATCATTTTCAGGAACGACTAACACCACGATCCAATCTAATCCGTGAGGATCGTTGAAGCGTACCACCTGAATATATTGCCGTTGACCTTCTAACCGAAAGACATGCTGGGCTGACTCGACATTGCCTAAGCCGCTATGGGTCTGATCTAAGCGGTTAGTAATGCCTTGAATTAGCGGATTGTCACTATCTTTGGCTGCGAGTAGCTGGCTATTTTCTCCCGTACCGGAAATGATAGGATCGGCGGTTGAGCTGGCGAGTAATGAACCGGCTGGATTCACAATAAAAGCAATGCCCGTCTCACTGATTTTCAGCTCTTGGAGAAACTCATTCAACTCTTGGGAAAGGATGATATCGGTTGCACAAACCCCTAAAATTTCGCCGTTGTTGCTGTTATAAATAGGCGTGTTAGCAGTAATAGTTGGCAGCTTGGTATCAAAGTCAAGGTAAATATCGCTCCAGGTTTGATTTCGTTGAGCTTTGGCTTTTTGATACCAGGGGCGTAGACGCGGATCGTAGGTTTCTACTCCTTGGCTACGGAGAAAAGAACGGTTGCCAAAAGAATCGGCCTCATAGTAATAAAAATAATAATCGGTGGCTTGACTCGAAGCTTGAATTCGCAGCATCTCACTATTGCTATCGATAAATCGTCCGACGCCTAAAAAGGCCCCGTCGGCTTCTGTGGCGCAGTAAATCAGATTGGTCGAGGGGAAAACTCTGGCCTGTTGCCACAGTTGATGTTCTCCTTCGCCAGTCGTGACATTCAGGTCTCCTTGCAGAAGAGAGTTAGCATTGATCTGATTAATGATATAAGGCCGCTCTACAACTGTTTGAATCTGCTGTAAAATGCGGCCCGTGAGTTCACTCCGAAGTTGTGATGCGAGGTCGTTTACGGTGGCCTGACCGTTTTGAAAAGACAGGTAACCCACAACGCCCACAACGCCAATCACTTGGGCGACAAAAGGAATGGTTAGGACAGTGCGGAGAGGGAGTTGATTGAGGATTTTGGTCAGCAAAGATACGATTAAGCGACGAGTCAATTTTTTCATTTTATCGCTTGCCTGAAAAAACGCTGTGATGACTAAAACATCACGTTTTTTGACGATAAAAGTTGCAAAACATTAATATTTGACAACTGGGAAAATACGCAAAAAGAGCCCGTCATCCATCGCTCCGAGACAGTCGCTCAAGACAATTTTGGGTGGACTACTTATCCGAGGAGCGGAAGCCGTGTACATCCAGGATGTGTTTTGACTCAATTGGTGGAGGACAGCGCATCAATTGCCGTTGATCGCAACTTCAGATCTGATGTCTATTCATCTGCCACATAGGAGGTTTGACGACGATCGCCCGCCGACTCCAGTCTGATCGATATACGCCGATGGATTGGCGCTCACGGATTCTGGCTG
Source organism: uncultured Halomicronema sp. (assembly GCA_937897665.1). Lineage (GTDB taxonomy): Bacteria > Cyanobacteriota > Cyanobacteriia > Phormidesmidales > Phormidesmidaceae > Halomicronema. Next base: position 2,667 of record CALCPB010000318.1, read on the forward strand.
CTGTAGTTCGACTAAGACTGCGCCTCCATGTTTTGGAAGAATTAGGATGGGTGAAACTGGCTCTACATCCGGATTTATGAGTGCGATCGCGTGGCCGTTAACGATTGAGACTGAGCGCCTGATTCTGCGTTCACACCAGCCCAGTGATTTCGATGCCTGGCGAGCCGATTTGGCGGGGCGACTCCCCCAGCAGTCTCCCTATGATGAGGGGCCGGTTGACTTGGCGCGCTGTGATGCTGATTGGTTTGTCGGCTTATGTGAGCGGCATCATGCTCAGGCCAGCCGTGATGACGCCTATATTTTCGGTGTCTTTTCTCAGCTGACCCATCAGCAACTCGGGCCAAGTTGGTCTACAGCAGCCATAATCAGCATTGGCGGCAAGGGCTTGGCAAAGAAGCAGTGTGCGCCGCCCTCATAGCGGTGTGCGAAACCTTGGGCTACCACCGCATTGAGGCTGCCATTAACCTCGACAACCATGCTTCCATCGCGCTGGCTCAAGCGGTGGGTTTGCAGCGAGAATGCCTGCGTCGGGGGTTTTACTATGAAGATGATCAGTGGGTGGATCATCTCATTTATGTGGCGTTGCCGACTGACTTAGGTCTTAGAGAGAAACCTCCTGAGATCGCCCTCTGACTGCCCACAACAGATCCGTATCAGCGGGTTTGAGAAAGGCGTCTCTGGGCCTCAACCCAGCTCAAACGAGGTGACGCCAAAGATTTTGTCAGTCGGTAGTTCGGGCACGGTGGGCAGGTACATGCGGGCGGTTTCAAACATGCTGGTCATCGCATACTTTTTGGCCAGGGCCACCGCTGCAGCGTTCACTTCTGGGACATCTAAATAAAACGGCTGCCCTGGCTTAACCTGCGCTTTTAGCGCTAAGAACAGGGTTTCAGCAATGGCGGGATTGTCGGCAAAAAGAGGGCCAATTTTGTCGCCTTGGCGGCAGGGACGCAGCAGGCCGTAGCCCCTCAGCGATTCATTTTGCACCACGGCGATCGCGGTGCTGTCGGGCTGGTTGAGCCAGCACTGCAAAAAAGCGGTGCGATCATCCGGAAAACACTGGCGGTCATACTCGATGACTTGCGCTAGGGGCACGTTGGCCAGAGGCACGACCTGATCAGCGGGGCTGCTCACTGGCGCGACCTCCCCCCAGCCCTCGTAGCGAATGTTGCGGTAAGCCAGCTGAAAGCCTGACTTTAAATAGTTGCTTTGCTGATCGACGACGCCATCGAGGCCAATGGTGCGATTTTGCAGAGAGTTCAACCCAGCCTGCCAACTCTGCCAACCATACCCTTGACCACGGAAAGCTGGTTTGACCAGATAAAATCCCAAAAAGCCAAAGGATGTGCCGTATTTGACTACCGAGATAGCGGCGATCGGCTCATCATCCAACCAGCCCATCAAAAATCCCTCAGGGTCA
>CALCPB010000319.1 GCA_937897665.1 uncultured Halomicronema sp.
GACGCGACCGAGAATGAACTGGCTGCTGGCTTCGACCGCTGACGGCAGCGGCTCTAAATATTGATGAATCTCTTCACAGGCCATCTGCAGTTCGGTGCGCAGGGGCGATGTTTGATCGAGGTCAAGCGCCTGATTGTCGAGGAAAGTGTTTTCGCGGGAGTTCAGGAGCTGCTCGAAAATCGTGTCGGCTGTTTGCTCAACGAACTGGGTCAGCTCTGACAGGTCGGTTTCAAACTCAAGGGTAACGGAAGCCCAACTTTCAAAATCGGTCGCGTCACGGATGAGCCGATTGAGCAGACTGTCAGTCACCCAAATCACCAGCGGACAGGCCAGGTTGTTGCGAAACTCTTCTCGGCTTTGATTGGCGACTCTGAGAAAGGTATCGAGATCGGCGACCGTTTCTAGGCCGTTGACCAGGATGGCCGTGGGCGGCTCATCGCCCACGGCGTGACAGATGGCAGTGTACAGGGTTGAAGATTGAGGCGTCAGGTTGACTTCCTGAAAGGGGACTTGCAGCTGCTGCGTGAGCGCCGTCCGGACGCGATCGCGCAGCCTCCGATAGTTACAGCGAGCCAAAATCAGCGAAAACGTGCCCTGCGATCGCTCAATCGAACGAATCAGCGATCGCAATGCATCTTCATTAGAGGATGAGAGCGCGGAGACTTTAGAGATCGTCATAAAGAATGGGGTTGACGTCAAACCAGTGACCATAGTCGTCACTGCGGTATTCAAACACGAACATGCTCTTGAGCAGCACTTCGTAACTGGTCTCGCCGCGCGCTTTCTTCTCGCGCTTGACCTGCTGCAACAGCGCCATTTCATCTGGGGTAATGGCGCGCAAGAGTTCGTTGCGGCGTTGTCGCACCACGCGTTCAACACACTCACGTGAAAACGGCGGATCCATGCGTTGCAGGCAGCTAAACCCCAGCTTGAGCAAATTTCTTACATGGCCGCCGCTAGCCATACAGAGGAGATCGAGGGTTGCTAAGTCTTCAAAAATTTCGCCAACGCGCTCTAGGCGATCGCTGGGCAGAGTGTCGGGAAACGCTCGCGCCAGAATGAGCTGACGCAGCAGCTCAAGCCCGGCTTCACAGAGGGCCTCATCGGCATAGCGCGTAATCACCATCGGCAGTACTTGCGGATCGATACCAAATCGATTGGCCAGGGGATTGGCTTCATTCGAAAACACCAGCACGATGGGAATGGTGTAGACCACGTGACAGTTGAGTCGCCGTAGTTGTTCCCCGCGATCGACGAACAGATAAGCGGGCTGAGGTTTGCCAGCTTTTTCGGCATTATCGAGCCGATCCAGATTATCAATCAGGACGACGAGTCCCTGGTAGCCCTTCTTTTTCAACGCCGCATCGGCAGGGGCGAGCAGTTCCTGATTGATTGACTCCAGAATGTTGTTGGTGCGCGGCTCCATAATCTGCCGCATCTGTCGTCGCAGCTCCGGACTGTCTTTAGTGCTGGCGGTGACGCTGGCCAGCCCTGCCGAAAACTGCACGTTGCTGATTTCGATCGGCGTTCTTAAAATTTCACTCACTTCGCGAAACAGCGAGACGAAATAGTTGGGTTTGAGACAGATATTGATGGCCTCCAGACTGGCACTCACCTGCCGGGCGATCGCCATCAGAATATCGGTCACATCCACATCGTTCAGATCCATTTCATCACTGGACTCAAAAAAAACGACGTGAAATCCGGCTTTTGTCAGGTGCGTTTGGAGACACAACAACTCAGTTGATTTACCGCAACCGATATGTCCAGTAAACAGCTGACAGGTGGGACTATCTTTCAAACGCTCAATGGTGCGGGCAAGTTGGCGAGTAACATTGCCGCCGCGCACATCGGAGAAGTCAATGTAGTATTTGACATCTTCAGCATGGGCAATATTGAGGGGTTTTGATGGATTAAGCGCTTTCCAGAACCGATCAAGATCTAGGGGCATGGCTCTTCTCGTAAATGCTGCCTGATGAGGGTCGGAATGCTGACATTGTAAAATGCCGAGAAAAGTTGCTCTAAAGGGTTATTAGAGATTTACAACAAGTCTCAACACAAGGGCCATCATCCGGTTCACTGCTGATGTCTTCAATACCTGAACCGGTTATTTCTGAATAAGTTCCTCAAACCGGCTGCAGCCGATCTTGCTGAGCGTGAAAGCGATCGCACAAATTGCGATCGCTTTCACGCTCAGCTCACCTCTCCCTTGAGTAAGTGAACCTCTTTCACGAATAAAATTAGGCCCTCTGCCATTCCTAAAATTAGGGAGACGTCCCTGACAAAGGTTGTATTGGCCCTAAAAAAGGCTGGATAGTCACTCAGCATGATGATTAAAGGTCATACCGCATAATCAATTCGCCATCTTCATCGGTTTCACCGGTGTAGATGAAACCTAGCTTTTCGTAAAACTTGCCAGCATGTCCTTCATCGGGAACATGGCTAGTGAATAGCGCTTTGGCACCAGGACGAGTTTTGACATAGTCAATCACTTGCGCCATCGCACGTCGTCCCACCCCTCGCTTTTGAAACCGGGAGTCGATCAAAAATCGCCACAGTGAGTAGGACGACGTTTGGGCATCATCTTCCAACATCACGAACCCGACCGGAGTTTCGTCAGCATAAACGGCTCGAAACCAGGCCACCTCTGGGTAAAAATGAGCTTCAGCAATGGATTCGGCAGTAGTCGCCACCAAATTCGATTGAGTCGCGGCAACCTGCAATCGGAGAACTTGGCCCAGGTTTTCTCTCGTGACTTCCCGCAGCGTGACGAATGGATTGGGTGAGATCATGCGGTCTCCATAGCAGCCATCGTCACGATCTTAAGAGACTATAAGACAGATCTTTTGCACCCACGATCGCCTCACCGTAGGTAACCTGAGTTCGGGATAAGAATAAGTAACGCTTTTACCCGCCTATTGAGCTTCAAAATCCTCTCTCGGGAGGGGAGCCAAAGGCGGGGTGGGTACCGTCAGCCGCGCTGACTGGCGATCTACCCACCCCTCGCCCCTCCCAGGAGGGGAAATATCCAGCTTCGGTTTTAACCCGAACTGGCGTTAGGTATAGCCGTGAAAGAGTCCGGCAAGAGCAGTCACCATCACCACCCAACCAGTACTGAGCTGACGGCCAAAAACGGCCAGTCCACCAAACATAAGTACCGAAAAGGAGATCAGCAGGTAAATCAAGCGCTACCAAATGCAGCCCGGTTCCCACCAAGGCGGCCCCCAAAAAGGCGGCGGACACGACCCAGGAAGATTTGAGCTGGGTTGCTAGATGAGCCCTAAGAGGGCAGGTCAACATCAGCCCGGTTGGGGCAAGATCGCACCCCGTAGCTTAAGGGCGATCGCGGTGCGCCAGACCGCTATTGATTAGTCGGGGGCGCAGCTGTTGGGCCTTTACAATCCAGCAGTTGAGCCACCAGGGCTTCCCACTCACTGGCGGCGAGCACCCCAGAAGCGACAACCTGCTTTTCGAGAGCGGCTAACCAACATTGGTAGTAGTCCCAATCGGGGTCATCGAGTTCATGGGTGGCCTCCCATTCGGCAATGGTGGCAATCAGCGTTTGCCGAAATTCTTCCCATTCAAAATAGCCTTGCTTAGAAAGGGCGATCGCCACCCCAAAAGCCAGCTTTTCCCAGTCGCGATCAAACTGGAGATGCCCATCCTGCCTAGGGGGGGCTTCTTCGGAGGAGCCCATCAGGCTAGTGGCAGCAAAATGCTCAAATTTAGTAAACATACACAGTCACTTTGGCGATGATTTAGCGTCATAGAGGTGGTCTGCCTCGGACTCAAAGACCGATTGAGCAGACATCTCCGCAACTGATCGAGGTGCAGTTGGGTTAAACCTTGACCGTGGCCACGCCCATCATGGCTTCTGGTGTGAGCAACTCCGCGAGTTCGGCTTCACTCATGTTTTCGGTACCCGGAGGGCGCATTGGCAGCACCCACCAGCGAATCTGACCGCTGGTGTCCCACAGGCGAACCTCCACCGAATCATCTAACTCCACGCCAAACTCCGATAGCACCACGCGGGGTTCTCGCGTGACGCGGGCGCGAAACGTCGGGTCTTTGTACCAATAGGGGGGCAGGCCGAGGGTAGGCCAGGGATAGCAAGAGCACAGGGTACACACAATGACGTTATGAACTTCGGGCGTGTTTTCGGCGACGCGCATGTGCTCGCCCTCGGCCCCAGACATGCCCTCAGGAAAATCCATTTGCTGACAGGCTGCATTACAGTCAGCCACCAGCAGGTCTTTAAACTCCGGGTCGACCCAAGCCCGAGCGACTAGTTTCGCACCGTTAAACGGCCCCATTTTAGTCTCAAAATGACTCAAGACGGTGTCTACGGTCTGGCTGGTAATGATGCCTTTCTCAATCAGTAGCGATTCTAGGGCTTTGACCTTCGCTGCACTCATCGTCTCGCGATCGGGGGGATACCCAAATCCGGGATAATTACTGGGCATTACACGCTCCTTGTAGCTGTGATTTACAAATGCTAAAAACCCGCCTTCAAGCCCCAAAAACACGCTGAGTAACGGGCGCTTTTTGGTCAGCACGGCGGCCCAAAGGGCTCAATAGGGCTGCAATTAACGAGTCGCTAATCGTCTTCTAAATACTCTAGATACACCTCAAAAATGTCGTTGTAATAGACCGAATTGTCATCTGCCAAGGAGGTTTCCCAGATGTCGGTGGCCTTAATGGCGATGCTATAGATGGGCATAGGCGTGCCTAACCCGTCGGCCGTAGGAAAGAAGTAGGTATAAGCTTCGTCGTAGACTTTCACGATTTCCGCCACGCGGCCACGAATGTGACCGGGCAAACGGGTATGGTCAGCTGAGACCAGATTTTTGACCCGCACGCGATCGCCCACGCTGAACTGCGGCACAGCAGGCAAAGGCCGCATCGGCGAATCGCCCTCGGTCAAATATTTCACCACCTGCTCATCAATGGCGGTGGCTACAGCTGTCGAAGCATCGCTCGGCGCCTTATCCGCATCGGCCAAGAACTCAGCGGTGCGAGCGTCCAACTCTGCTTGGGTGATGTAGCCTTCGGAAACAAAAAATCCCGAAATCCCCCCCAACCATTTTTCGTAATACCGCAGGCGAAAATATTCAAAGGGCTGCATGGCCTCAGCCCCCATGCGCAAATGCCCCCACGTCCAAAAACTTTTGAACTCGGTCGGCACCGCCCCAATCTCATAATCTGGCAAAGAATCATCTAGATGATTGCTAAGCGCCATCATCGCCGTGTGAATGCCAAAGATCCGTTCTTCCCAGGATTCGACAAAAACCTGAGTCTCAAAGTTGACGGGGTCTAAATTTTCTAGTCCCCCTAAATAGTGCTGTAGTTTCATCGATTTAACGCTGTCTCCCCCAGATCAAAATAAGGTAAAAGTTGATTACG
>CALCPB010000320.1 GCA_937897665.1 uncultured Halomicronema sp.
GGTCTGGATCAGGGTTCGGATCTGGATCAGGTGTGGGGTCCGGATCGGGAGTCGGATCGGGATCTGGATCTGGATCGGGGGTCGGATCGGGCGTGCTGCCTTTCAAGGGTGATTCGGGGCGATCGATATCTTTGAGGAAACCATCATTGCTCAAAGTGATGCGATCGAGCGCATACCCATCGGAGCGGCCAGAGATTTCTAGCCGATATTGGGTGTCTGCCTCTAGCGTCACCTGGGCGGGTGACTTCTTGTGATTGGCGTCAAAGGTCGTGCCCCAGCGCAAATCTTCGTCAGCTCCGCCAAGACCAGTAAAGAGTTTGGTTGGAGCCTTCACAACCTCGCCGGTTTCGGCATTGACGATCGCCACGTAGGCATCGTTGCCGGTATCAGTACGCTCTTTGCCGCTGCTGCCATTTTCATAGCGATCGCTATCATTCATGACCGCTTTCACTCGACCGGAATGCAGCGCGATCGAGTAGTTGCCACCTTCGTCCGTTTCAAAGGTGTAAGAGAGCTTTTGGCCCTCGGGAACTTTGCCATAGCTGCTTTTGGCAGCATCCCACAGCAAAGCCTGCTCACCGTCTACGTTGACGGCTTCCCAATCACCTTCTGGGGTGGCCGATTCAGCCTCAATCACCACTTGCCCGTCTTCCGCCAAAACGACCTGCTCACTCGGATCAGGCGTGGGGTCAGGGTCAGGCACTGGATCGGGGTCTGGATCGGGGTCTGGATCAGGGTCGGGGGTGGGGTCAGGGTCAGGAACCGGATCGGGAATCGGATCGGGACTAACCCCACCCGACAACTCACTGTTGCGCACAAATAGCACCCAATCTTTATCGGTGTCCTGAGGGGCATCGTCTACCTGACGGACAGCTCCCCCTTCTACCTGACCGGCAGCGATCAGGTCACCGCCAGTGCGCGGGTCATACCAATACACATCAAAGGTTTCGCCCGCTTGTCCACTCAGGTCAATTTCGACGTTGGTTGCCTCGCCGTAGGGACGATAGGCCACGTAATATTCCCCAGCTTTGGCCATGACGTAGTCACTATTCTCTGGAGTAACGCCATCGGCTTCCGACATCTCCCAAAACGGAATGTGATTATTGAAGAACTCGGTAGCGGCGGCGGTCCATTCCCAGACCGACTCAAATGCGTCGAAGGTGTCGACGTTTTGGTCAAAGGAATGACCATTAGAGTTTTTGATGTACCAGTTCACGCCAGAACCGCCCACGGTCAGCGAACCCCAGAGTGCCTGACGCTGGAGCACCTCATTAGCGTCATCAGGATTGTTGCCGTAGGGGGTAAAAATGCCGCGATTGCTCGAATCTTCGTCCCAAGCTACAACCCAGGGGTCACCCGCCTCGGCGGATTCTTCGAGATACTGTCGGGTTTTGTTGCGAATGTTGTTCCCACTCGTTTGAAACGAAGGCCCATCAAAAGCTTCGACCCCCAGTAGCGGTTGGTAAATCTGGTCGATTTGGTTCGGGTAAGTATGCACCACCGTCAAATGGTCATAGCCATCAACAGCTTTGACAAACTCAGCCATATCGACGCGCTGCTGGTCGGTGTTGGTGTTTTCCTCTCCCAAATTCCACTGAATGCCGTTAGCGTGGCCGAACCGGGCAATCATTTCCCGCATGTAAATCAGGCGCTCGGCACTCAAGCTCGAACCCGCCACGGGGGTACCGCCATTGAGCAACTGATCATTCTCGGTTTCTTGCAGCAGCACATTTTTGTAAATGCCCTGGTCATCCATGTGGTCAAAAATGATCTCCCACTGGGCCAGTTTGGACACATCAAAAACGGAGAAATCATCCACCGTCAGGCCATTGGTGGAATTAGCCGCATCCGCAATGGAGTTTTTGTTTTTTTGCACATCGCCGAACGCCTCACTGGCCCAGGGCCACACATCCTGGCCGTCACCACCCGCTGTATTAGTCAGCAAGTAGATCGTGTTTTGGCCTTGCTCAGCGAGATAGTTAACGGCCCCAATCAGGTTGTGGCCTTCGTCATTGCCCCAGTCGGGATCACCAGGATTGTAGCTGTCCGCATGGGTGGAGTAGTCGTGACGGCCTTTTGCTGTGTTGTCGATATCTTGATTGGCCAGGAAGTTCTCGGGCACGCCGGGGCCGCCGCGAATGAAGTAGTCGCCATCGCCCTGGTATTGCAGGTAGTGGCTGTCTTCGCCCTGCAGCAGCATGCCCTTGGCGCGGAGGTCTTCGCCGGTTTTGTCGGTGGGTGAAATCGCGATCGTTCCCCCCTCACCATCAATGAAATCAACGGCTTGACCCGCATTGGGATCAGTGCTGGCAGCAATGTCAGTGCCTGTGCGAAATGACGCTTCGTACGTCCACTCACCCGCACTGGGGGGATTAAAGTTAACCCGCCACACATTGCCCGCAGTCGCCCCCGTATCGGCAGCATCCCCATCGGCCGCAAAGAAGCCAGGAACGGTGATCACCTCTCCGGTGGTGGCGTTGGTAAAGGTGACATCAAGACGGTAATCGCGAAAGGTTGACTTCGTTTCGGCAAAAGCCTCTGGGGAGGTAAAGTCAACCGAAATTTTGTGCCAGGTTTTCAATTCACCGGCAACAACAGGTGAACTAGAAGCAGCATTATTCAACATAATCTACCGGAAATAACGTCAGTAAGCGGCAGCTATTTCAGCCGCGCGATTGATACTCGGATCACCAAGACATCGAGCACCACGAAACTTGCTCGCACATGGTCATTGCATGCGAGGCGCGATCGAGATCGGCAGCAAAAATGCTCATGATCTCGACAGTTAGAACTGATTGATTTCGAATTGGCAAGAGCATTCAGCGTCAAGGCCAACCTTGAATTTCAGCTTCGAGCCATGTCTGAACGGTAGATTAATGCCTGATTCCATCTGACTTGTGGCCAGTGCCAACCAAGTCAGATCTGCGGTGCTTCAGATGCATTATTTAAATGGTGGCTAAGGAGAGGCAAACCCTTTTTGATGCAGCTACTCTGGGGGCATTGCTCCAACAGCAATCATTTTTGCTATGCCCAGCAACTGGATCTAACAAGCTTCAGCAAATCGAATTAGCTTGATCAAGTTATCGAACTTATCAGTGAGGTACTTACCCCATATACTTGCTTCAGCAACCTGTAGAGACGCAAGACTGGATTCAAAGGAAGGCAACAAAACTGCCTGATCTCAATATCAGTTGTTAAGACCTCTAACGCCTTCCATTTCCAGACACTTTTAATACCAAGGTGGTAGCTTTCAGAACCTCGGTCAAAAAGCAAGAAGGTTTTCTTTTGGTAAATCCCTGCAATCCTTGAACGGGCTCAGCCAAGAGCACAAAGTTCAATAACTTAGCGTGTCTTCAAATCAGCAAACTCATTTGCTAACGATGACTTATCCTGTAAGACCCCATTAAGATATCGTAGTCTCTCTAACATGAGCGATGTCAAAACCACTCAAATTCCATCAGTAGAATAAACCTTCAACCTCAGTAGTTCCCCATATTCCCTTAAGGGAGAGTGGTAAAGATTCTAACCAAACTGGGCCAAGTGCGAGATTGCATCGCTTTTTGAGCCCATCAAGGTGGGTGATTCGTCGCACTCGCTGAAGGTTAGAACCAATACCTTGACAGGCGATCGCAGAGAGCGCTGACAAAGGGCTGATCAGGCCTGAATTTCTTTGGGGCAGGGTTGACCCGCGGCCACCTGGGTGATGTTAGCCAACGTAGTGTCGGCGATGTTACCCAAAGCCTCTTGGGTAAAAAATGCCTGGTGGGCAGTAATCACCACATTTGAGAAAGACTGCAGCAGTTGAAAGGTATCGTCTTGAATCACGGTATCAGAGCGGTCTTCAAAGAATAGGTCTCCTTCTGCTTCGTAAACGTCGGTGCCAAAGTACCCCAGTTGGCCTAGCTTTAAGGCATCGATCACAGCTTTGGTATCGACCAGGCCGCCGCGACTGGTGTTGATCAACATCGCGCCTGGTTTCAGATGCTGCAGCGACTCCGCATTGATCAGATGGTGCGTTGATGGCAGCAGCGGACAGTGCAGCGACACAATATCAGATTGCGCTAACAGCTCAGACAACGGCACATACTGAGCCCCCAACTGTAAAACGCTGGCATTTTCTTGCACGTCGTAGGCCAGCAATTTGGCTCCAAAGCCCTGCATGATATGGGCAAATCGCTGTCCAATCTTACCGGTGCCCACTACGCCGACGGTCTTGCCATAGATATCGAAGCCCAACAGCCCATTCAGCTCAAAGTTGTCTTCGCGCATGCGGTTGTAGGCCCGATAGAGTTTGCGGTTAAGCATTAAAATCAGCCCCACAGCGTGCTCGGCTACGGCATAGGGCGAGTAGGCAGGCACGCGTACCACCGTCATCCCTAACGCTTGCGCGACGGCCAAATCAATGTTGTTGAAGCCAGCGCAACGCAGAGCAATAATTTGGGTGCCGGTGTGGGCGATCGCCCGCAGCGTCGCGCCACTCAACTCATCGTTGATGAACACACAGACGACTGGAAAACCACTGGCCAGGGTCGCCGTGTTGGGCATCAGGCGCGGCTCAAAAAAAGTCAATTCATGCTGATAAGACGCGTTAGCGGCGGCAAACGAAGTTTGGTCGTAGGGTTTGGCACTAAAGAAAGCGATTTTCATAGACACGCCAGACGGAATGGAGTTGTGAAGCGCGATCGCGAACGAATATGATCACGCGGCCCATGGAACGAAAAGTTGGGACAAGGCTCTGGAACGAGTGCTTTGAGAGCCAACGCTAGCCCCCAATCGACGTTCAGCAACGGCTGAAGTGAGCTTGGCAGACTGACCCCGCCGCTTTCTGCTAAAGCTGAACAAAACGCCACCTCCTTAAGGAAACCGTGGATATGAATAACCTTGTTGCTATCCATGCACTCAGCAGCCTAGAAACGTCAGCCAAGCGAACAGCATGCTGTATTGACGGAGACCATTACGGCTTCTCGCAGCTTAAAGGCTCAAGTTTAATCGGCGGTTATTCTCTGGATGATCTAGTCGTCATGACACCGCGCGCGATCGCTCCTAATGATTGAGTCCTGGCAATGAGAGTAACAGTATTACAAATTAGCCGTGTCAAACGTCTTGCACTGGTTGAAGTCACCCGTTTGAATGCCGGTCGTAAACCACTGCACGCGCTGGGCCGAACTGCCATGAGTGAACGAATCAGGCGTTACATAACCGCGAGACTGTTTTTGTCGGCGATCGTTCCCGATCACGCTGGCGGCGTTCAATGCTTCTTCAATGTCACCTTGTTCTAAGAGATCTCGCTTCTCTTCAGCGTGATATGCCCAAACGCCCGCTAAGCAGTCTGCCTGTAACTCTAGCCGCACCGACAGCTCGTTAGCCTCGGTCTGACTCACCTGACGCTGCAGTCGACTCACCTC
>CALCPB010000321.1 GCA_937897665.1 uncultured Halomicronema sp.
GTCTGAGGCAAATTCTGGGCCTAGAGGCTCGCGCCAACGCCAAGCGGGCGCAAATGCTAGCAGATTATGCCCAGGAACGATGGGCCGCTGGCCGGTCCGTGAATCCGCAGCTGTGGAGGTCTCTCGGCTTATTTGCGACAGGCTCCTTGGTGGTTGATTTAGAGCGTGCCCTCAGCAGTGACGTGCCCCACGAGCAGCAAGCAGCAGCGTTAGCCTGCGCCAGTGCGCCTTCGGTTGCAGCCCGCGCCCTATTAGAACGGGTGCCGACGCTGCAGCAACAAGTCGCTAGCGGCCAACTGACCTGGGAGCGTTTGAGTATCACTCATCCCTAAATTACCGCCGCTCTTGAGTCTTGCCCGCCGCCTTGAGCGCTTAATTTTTTCCTGGCTTCTGACCAATATCTACCTGAGAACACCATGCAGCCTAACAACATGATGGTCATCGATCCGCACGTCCATATGACCTCCCGCACCACCTACGACTATCTCGTGATGAAAGAGTACGGAGTGGTGGCCGTCGTCGAACCCGCCTTTTGGTTGGGGCAACCCCGCACCAATGTTGGTTCCTTTCAGGACTATTTCAATAGTTTGATTGGGTGGGAGCGCTTTCGGGCAGGACAATTTGGCATCCGCCACTACTGCACCGTTTCCATTAATCCCAAGGAAGCAAACAACGAAGTGCTCGCCGATCAGGTGATGGAATTGCTGCCGCTGTATGCCTGCAAGGAAGGAGTCGTGGCGATCGGAGAAGTTGGCTTCGACGATATGACTGCCGCTGAAGAAAAGTTTTTCCGGCTGCAGCTGGACTTGGCCAAGGAGCTCGACAAGCTCGTGCTTGTGCACACGCCTCACCGCAATAAGAAGGAAGGCACCAGTCGCAGCATGGACATTTGCCTGGAGCATGGCCTTGATCCGCAACAGGTCGTGATTGACCACGCCAACGAGGAAACCGTTGCCGAGGTCGTCGATCGCGGTTTTTGGTGTGCTTTCTCGATCTATCCCAACACCAAAATGGGCAATGAGCGCATGGTCGAGGTCGTGAAGCAATACGGCAGCGATCGCCTGATTATTGACAGTGCTGCCGACTGGGGGCTTAGCGATCCGCTGGCCGTGCCCAAAACGGCTCAGCTCATGGTGCAAAGCGGGATTCCGGAAGATCAAGTGACCGCGGTGTGCTACGGCAATGCGCTCAAGGCCTATGGCCAGAGTGGTGAAATGCAAGCAGACGACTGGCTCAACCCACCTGCCATTGACCAGCGGCAGCACTATGACGGCAATTCTGTCCTCCGGGGACAGACACCGACGGTATATGACCCTTCTAAGGAATCCATGGTGATTCGCTAGTGCCATCGATTCGCGCCATTCAAAACGCAAAATTATTTAGTACAAGGGGGAGACTGTGGAAGCGCTAGGGGTGAGATCGCAGCCTGTCTGGGCCTATCTACAACTTATGCGACCGGCGAATATTCTGACTGCCTGGGCCGATATCTTGGTGGGTTATGCGGCAGCCGGCAGCGGCATGGCGTTAGCCAACCTCTGGACCGGCGGGCTCAGCGTGAGTGTGCTGGTGCCCCTCGGCTGGTTGCTATTGTCCACGAGTGGACTGTACGGCGGGGGCGTGGTCTTCAACGATGTTTTCGATGCTGAGTTAGATCAGCAGGAGCGGCCAGAGCGACCTTTACCGAGTGGTCGGGCTTCGCTGCTAGGGGCCACGCTGTTGGGTAGTGCTTTATTAGTCATGGGCGTGCTGGCCGCCGCCCAGGTTTCCCTCGTGAGCGCGGCCTTAGCAACCGCTGTTGCGATCGCGGCGCTGATTTATGACGCCTTCGGTAAACATCAACACTGGCTCGGCCCCCTGAACATGGGTCTATGTCGCGTGGGGAATTGGCTGTTGGGCGTCAGTATTCTACCGGCCATGCTGACGGAGCGATGGTTCATCGCGGTCATTCCTATCATCTACATCGCTGCAGTCACAGCGATCAGCCAGGGCGAAGTTGAAGGCGGCAAACGACAGACCGGCA
>CALCPB010000322.1 GCA_937897665.1 uncultured Halomicronema sp.
AAAGCTGAAATCTAAGCGCTAGACATCGTTGGCCTCCTTGAGGGCGGTTAAGGCATGGCAAAAGGCGGTGTAGATGCGGTCGATGTCGTCTGGGGTATGGGCGGTGGAGAGGAAGCCACCGCGATCGCCGCCGCGCAGATGAATGCCTTGGTTGAGCAGGTGGTAGGAGAGCAGGGTTAGGGTCGACGGGGGAATCTGGCTTTGGGTAAGGGCGATCGCAAAAAACGAGCCAAATTGGGTGAACTTCACCGGCATCACGGTGCTGGCTGTAAAGGCATTGAGACGGTCAACGAGATCCTTGGTGCGCTGGTTGAGGGTGTGTTGCAGCTCTGGCCCCTGCGCTTTTAGGTGTTGCAGGGTGGCCTGGGCCGCCGCTAGGGACAAGGGGTGTTTGCAAAAGGTGCCAGCAAAAAAGGTGGTGGGCACCCGGGGGGCAGAGTCATCGCCAAACTGCCAGGGACCGCCGTCGATATGATCCATCCAGCGGGCCTGACCGGCAATGACAGATAGGGGCAAGCCGCCCCCGGCAATTTTGCTGTAGGTAGCGAGATCAGCCTGAAGGCCGAAGTGGGCTTGGGCACCGCCCGGGTGGACACGAAAGCCGGTGACCATTTCGTCAAAAATCAGGGCAATGCCGGTGGCTTGGGTAAGGTCGCGCAGGGCCTGCAGAAAGTCGCGGGGTTGCAACTCGGGACAGCGGCTTTGGACAGGTTCAACGAGGACGGCAGCCAGTTGACGACGATGGGTCTTAATCACATCGAGGGACTTGGGATTACCGTATTCCAAGACAAGCACATCTTTCGCGACGGCTGGGGGGATGCCGAGTGCAGCGGGGACGGCGCGGGTGCCGAGGAAATTTTTCAAGAATCCGCCTAGGGGGGAAAGCCCCGGCTTTTGCTGGAGCGATCGCACCGCTTTTTTGCGGGCGTATTCGCTGAGGGGAGCCCGCATCAGGGCCGCATCGAAGTGACCGTGATAGCTATTGGTAAAAATGGCGATTTTGCGACGGCGGGTCGCCGTGCGGGCAATGCGCACAGCGGTCATGACGGCTTCGGTGCCGGTATTGCTGAAGGTGACCCGCTCCAGGCCGGTGAGGTCGCTGACCAACTGGGCGACCTCACCCACGATTGCTGACTGGGGACCGATCGCCATGCCTTGGTCAAGTTGAGCCGCAATGGCGGCTTTGATAAAGGGCGGATTGTGACCCAACAGGTTCGTGCCCAGCCCCATCAGGATGTCGATATATTCGTTGCCGTCTACATCCCACAGACGGGCGCCCTGCGATCGCGCTGCCACAATCGGATAGCGCATCTCTTTGATTTCGGGCGCAAAGGCGTAACCGATGGCGGTTTTGTCGGCCAGCACGGCCCGATTTGCCGCTGCCAGTACTTTGGAACGGCGAGTCCGGTCAGTGTAAGTGTCGATCAGCGATTGCAGTTGAGTGGGTGGGGGTTGGGTGAGCGTCATGGGATGGCTGGGTGGATGGGCGTAGGGGATGGGGGCGTTGGGGCATAAATTTCTTGGAATGACCGGTATGCTTCGGCCTCAATGCCTCGCCCCTACTTGCGGCAGATGAAATGGGCAGAATGGTTAGCGTCAAGCGTGAGATTGCCGTCGATGGTTTGTCGGGTGATGTCGCCAAAGCCCGCCGTTTCTAGGGCGGTATGGATGTCGGTTAGAGAATGACCTCTGACCCGATAAGTGAGGCGCGATCGCGTCCAGGTGGGTTCGAGCTTTTCAAAACGAGACAGAAGACGTAGGCGCAGGCCGGTCAGACGGCGCAGACTCAACAGCTTGTACAAAGCCTGCTTTAGGAACTGTGTCAAACGGGCGAGTGGAGCAGTCGGGGGCTGCGCCTGAAAAATTTCGACGTGAAAGGCCCCTTCTGCAGTGGCCGGGTGATATTCGGGCGTGAGCCGCCAAGCATAGCGAGCAATGATTTCGCCTTCGACAATGCGATTACGCCACCATTTCTGCATTTGGGCCGGATGGTTGAGGTCAAAGACAAACCGCCCCCCCGGTCGCAGTGACTGATAAACATTGCCAAAGACCTGAGTTAGATCGGCCAGCGTCATGATGTGGTTGAGGGAAGCACTTGTCGAGAACACCCCATCGAACTGCTCTGGCAGGTGAAAATGACGCGCATCCTCTAGCAAATAAATGGCCTGGGGCGCATTTTGACGCGCATAGGTGAGCATTTCTGCTGAGCCGTCTAACCCCGTGACCTGATAGCCCGCTGCCATTAGCGGCTGTATGAGTTGCCCAGTGCCACAGCACAAATCCAAAATTGCCGCGTTTGGGGGTAAGTCGGGCAGCAAAAACTGCCGTAGAAATTTGAGCTGAGTCTGGCTGTAGTCTGGCCCCATGGTTTCGTTATAGAGCCAAGCCCAGGTGTCGTAGTCGGTATAGCGGGGGGTGGTGGTCATGGTGGTTATTGGTTCTTAGTGATTAGTTCTTAGTTATTGGTTTCTAGGTTCTGGGTTCTGGGTTCTTCCTGTCCCCTATGCCCTGTTCCCTAATCCCTTCTGCCTTTTGTCTTCACTTAAGGAGAACTGGCGGAGACGGGCGGTTTGAGAGCCTTGGATGCTTCTAGGGCGTTTAGATAAACGGCAAATAGGTGTTCATCCAACGGTGGGCAACTGAAGGGTGCATCGGCTAGACCACCCTTGGTGTTGTGGCAAGCGAACGGCACTTCTGCTGGACTATGAGCTGCTGCTGCATCGGTCTCACTACGAGAGGAGAAGAGGGACACGAGGGGATATAGGGGATGGTCTTGGGTGCCTTGGGCGATCGCCATGAGCTGTCCGTACCATTGGGCATAGGGCACCCGCTGAATGGTGTATCCCGCCGTGCGGCAGGCAGCGAATAACCCGTCCGATGAGGCCGGTTGGGGGTGAATGAGATGAAAGACTTGGCCATGGGATTGAGGTTTTTGGGATAGGTGGGCGATCGCATGGCTGACATAATCCACCGGCAAAATATCGAGCGGCAGTTCTCCCTGGGGGGCGGTGCCCAGTTGGATGTAGCCTTGCATCAGTCGATAGAGAAAGTCATTGGCGTTGAAGGCACCGGTTTGACTGTGGCCAGAAATCGGGCCAGGCCGGTAAATGGTGACGGGTAGCCCGCGATCGCTCGCCTGCCTGACCAGCTGTTCTGCCACCCATTTGGTGCGGTTGTAGCCACCCGCTGGTACTGGATAGCGATCGAGCGGGTCGTCTTCCAGCATTTGGGCTTTCCCTGCTGGCGGTACTGGCGGCAGCACGCTCAGGGTCGAAGTGAAATGGAGTGGTTTGGGATGATGCTGACAGGCGAGGCGAATGACCTCTCGCGTCCCCACCACATTCGTCTCCCGCAGCAGCGCATAGGGCGAAACATGATGCACCCAAGCGCCGTTGTGATAAATCGCCTCAACGCTTACCGCCAATGCCTGAAAATCCGGGTCAATCAGGCCTAAGTTCGGCTGGGCTAAATCTCCCGGCTGAACGGTCAGGCGAGGTCGGTAGTCTTCTCGCCAGATACCGTAGTTTCGGAGGGTTGTCTGTAATCGCTCCCATCCAGCGGCTGCCGACTCGGCTCGAACCAGGCAGATGATCTCAGCCTGGGTTTGTAGCAGCAGGGCCTCCAGTAGAAATGCCCCTAAGAATCCCGTCGCTCCGGTTAGCAGGATGCGTGAGGGTAGCTTGTTCCTCAGAGTCCCTGCTGGACGAATGTGCTCTGGCAGCATTCGATCTTGCTCCCAATCTTCTGAGGTGGCTGTTGCGACGACCTCTCCTTGCAGCGCGGCGATAATGTCGGGCTTATGCTGCTTGAGCTGTTGCTTGAGTTCTGGCGTCAGCGCGCCTTTGGGGGCATTACAGCGCAACGTGTCGCCTTCCAGCCAAAGGCGAATGTCGCGAGCGGCCAAGGTTTGGAGGAAGGAGTGGAGCGGTGAGGAAGTATGGG
>CALCPB010000323.1 GCA_937897665.1 uncultured Halomicronema sp.
GAATGCCATCGGTGTCGAGATAGTCCCACAACAGCGGTTTGCGCGATCGCGGAATGCGCCCCGCACTCGGTCGCAGGCCAACTATGCCACAAAAGCTAGCAGGCGTTCTGACAGAGCCGCCCATGTCTGTCCCCTGGGCCAGGGCACACATGCCTGTCGCCACCGAAACCGCTGCCCCACCGCTCGATCCGCCGGAACTGCGGGCTGGGTCATAAGGATTCGCCGTGGGGCCGAACAGCGGATTAGTACAGTGAGCACCGAGGCCAAATTCGGGGGTATTGGTTTTGCCCAAAAGAATACCGCCCGCTTGTTTCAGCCGAGCAATGCACAGCTCATCCTGGGAAGGGATCCAGTCCTGGTAAATCAGCGACCCCATGGTGGTACGGACACCAGTCGTTGGCGTCAGGTCCTTAGCTGAAAAGGGAATTCCCGCTAACGGCCCCAGGGATTCCCCCCGACTGCGGGCTTCATCAACCTGCTGCGCTGCCGCTAAAGCCTGATCGGCACAGACGGTGATCAGCGCCTGTAGCTGGTCGTTAGTCTGCTCAATCGCTTGCAAACAGCTATCAACGACCTCAGTGGCCCGAATGTCTTGCTGAGCGAGCCCTTGCTGTAGCTGAGTGGCAGACCATTGATGGAGTGGTTTCATTGGGCCTCAGTCGTAAACAACTGTCACCAGCCTTTTACTTGCGAGGGGGCAGCTCCAGCGAGAACCAACGATTTCCAAACCACGACAGAAATGGTGTCATAAATGGGAATGCCGATTTGCGCTTCGAGATCAGCCACCAGGGGCGCGGCCCTCAAGTTAGTACAAAAGGTGGTAATGGCCTGGGGTTGCGCCTGGGCAACAGCCATGACTTGTTGGGTAATGCTATCTGCGGTGACTTCGGAAAAAGCAAAGTTGACCGAGAGATCTAAATGGCGTTCGGCAACACAGTCGAAGCCTGCTTGACTATAGTTCTGCACAATTTTGGCCTGGACATCCTCGGTATAGGGCGTGACGAGGCCAAAGCGCGTGGTGTGCTGCTGCTGAAACAGCTCATTGAGCGCCAATACGGAGGTGGTTGCCGGAATCCCCGCGACGGATCGAATGCGATCGCACAATTGCACATCGCGCTCAAAGCCTAACCAACCTGCCGAGGTGCCATTCCAAGCAATCACGTCTACCTTGGCATCTGCTAATAGTTCGGCGGCGGTTAATAAAGGGCGATCGTCGAATTGTCCCAGTGCGGTTTCAGACAGAGAAATTTCGGTGACGCGAAAGCGGCTGAAATGGGCCGAGACATCGTCTAAATCTTGCAAAATCGCCGTGGTGACCGGCTCCAAGACCGTATTGGAGGAGGGTGTCAGCATCCCTAATAAAATTCGCTTTTCTATCGCCATCTAGCTAGAAAACTCCATTGATATCAACCGCTAGCGGGGCTGGAGTCAGGGGGACGCTGCTAGAAATAATTTCAAGCAACTAGACTCATAGTCTTCATCAGCCCAATCCGACTTGCAAGGGATTGCCCCATAGCTTAACAAGCTGGACAACGACAATTAGGGCTGTAGAACGACTCACAAGATTTGGGGTCAAACCAGCCGTCGTAGACCTTCTTCACATAGGGAAAAACTTCTTTGGCGAGTTCGCGCCGCCGCAACTCATCCGGCGTGAGCGGAGCCCGCATCGACTCGGCCAGTTCCTCTAGGAGGGCATCTTTATCGACGCGGGTGAACTGCCGATCTTTGAGAATCACCTCGCCATTGCACATCACGGTGTGAATGCCGTGGGTGCGACTGCGATGCAGCACCGCTTCCAGCACGGGAATCGTGTCATCCAGATAGGGATAGGCCAGGTGCTGCCAGTCCATCAGCACAATGTCGGCGGCTTTGCCGGGTTCTAAGGTGCCAACTTCTTTGGCAAAGCGGGTGGTATGGGCACCGTTCTCTGTTGCCATCTGGAAAACTTGGGCCGCTGCCGGAACGAGGTTATCCATGCCTGGTTCGCGGTGCAGCTTGAGCACGAGACGCATCTCTTGCAGCATGTCGCGATCATCATTAATGCCAGCTTCATCCAGCCCCATCCCCACCCGTACACCCTTCTTGGCGTAATAGTTCAAGGGAGCAATACCGCTTTGCAGCCGCAGGTTAGAGCTGGCATTGTGGCAAATCATGGTGCCGGTTTCGGCAATCAGGTCAATGTCTTCCTGGGTGAGCCAAACACCATGCCCCTAGGGCAGGTGCTCGCCGAGAACACCCATCTTGTTCAGGTGCTTGACGGCGGTGGTGCCCGTGCGGCGCTTGGCATACTCCATCTGGTAAGGCGTTTCGAGCAGGTGCATATGCATGCCGACGCCATACTTCTGGGCGTACTCGTTTTGCTGCGTGAGCGCTTCATCGTCGCACCAGTGCAGGTTCGCCGGAGCGAGTTGAATGCGGATGCGATCGCTCCCTTTGCCTTCCCACTCCTGCCACAGCGATTCAAAAAAACACAGATAGTCCTTTAACGGCACTTCGTGAGGCTTCAGCAACGCCTCCATATCAGCGGCAATGCTGGGGGGTTGCTTGGCGACAAACTCATCGTTCGATTCGTAAACGAAGTGGTTCTGAGTCCGCACCCCAAAGCAATAGGACACCCGCATACCAATGTCTTCGTAGGCTTTCAGCAGGTTGGCCGTAATATCGGGCCAAGCTCCCGCAGGCCCCGGCAACCAGCCGTGAATATGCTGCACGGTGGTGATCCCTGACTCGATCATCTCAAAGGCGGAGTACAGGGTATCCAGGTAAAAATCAATCTTGCGGGCCGACAATCGGGAGGCGAACCAGAGCTCCAACGGATAATCGAGCGACCCCAATTGCAGCGGCGTCAACCCAACGTGATGGTGGCTATTCACAAACCCTGGCATCACCACATCGTGCTCACTCCCCAACACTTCATCGGGTTGATATTTAGCGGCTAATTCTTCATAGGGGCCGATTTCAACAATGCGGCCGTCTTGCTGAAAAATCGCACCATTTTCAATAATTTCTACCTCGGTACGACTAAGGGCTTTGGTAATGACATATTTGCCACGAACAAGCGTTGAAGCCATATCTCACTCAAATAAATAACCACGACAAAATAGACCGAAATGGCTCGACCTTACAAGTCAAATTGCATCGATCAAATTTCGAATTGAACAGGAAGAACAATGAGGCTCAACCTATCAAACACGAAACCTAATTCAGTTCTAAAAATGCTTTTCTGGCGTCAACCAGGCAGAGTTCAAGCAAAACAACCAGCAAAATGGCCAGAAAAGTCTTCAGGAAATGTTGCGCTAGTACCCAATGGATACCTTCCTTCAGAGGCTTCAACCACGCCAAGCTAAGCCCGAACTTGTTGGCTAGATAATACGAAGGTGTTTCTTAAAGAGCTGTATACTCAATCACAATTGATAGCCAAAATATTTCTTAAAAGACCTTTTCGCAAAAGATGTAATTGCACGAATCGTCAGGCTAAGTCACCTTTTCAGAGGTCTATTGCTTGCTGACGTCTGCTTGATGCATGAAGACGCCTCAAGACATCTAACATCGATCAAAAATGTTGATTTTTGACAACTTTTGGAATGATTATCATTCTCATGAAATTCCTCACTGCCAGTGCTGCGATCGCACAAGTTCTTGAGCGTCGGATATCAGTATCTGGAAGCTTAAATAGTTCTTTGAGTCGCATTAATGCGAGAGAATCTGGCGTCAAAGCCTGGACATTTCTGGCTGTGGAAGCTGCCCGTGAACAGGTGGCGAGTCAGGAACAATGCTGTCGAACCAGTTCCTTAGCAGAGCTGCTGTCACAGTCTCCGCTCTTGGGGATTCCGGTGGGCATCAAAGATATTGTTGCCACAGTTGATATGCCCACCGCCTGGAGGCTGAAGATTTATCGCGATCGCTACTTAAAGACAGAAGAAACTAATGAGCCCCGACTAA
>CALCPB010000324.1 GCA_937897665.1 uncultured Halomicronema sp.
AAGAATTCTTTTTAGATCAGATCAGTCAGCGACGATCGGCTACGTGATCGCACATATTCTCGGTGAAAACACGTATTTTTTATGCGTTAAACTGCATCAAAAGTTTTGACGCTTACTGATTGTTTTGCCAAAATAGATGGGTATCTTGTCTTTAACGTCTCCTTACAAAAAATAGCTTTTTGTAAAAGATTCGCTAAAACCCTTCGGGGATCTCTGACCGTTTCTTTGTAGTCGATTGGACAATGTCCTCAAGTCTGCAGAGCATCATCTACAGGAATTGCACACGCCGAGCCACTCAGGTCGTTTTCTGCACGGGTTAGCTAATATAGGGCTGCCAGATTATTGTGCAGAAAATTATCTTTTGCCGTTCATCTATCGGACTTGCTACTTAGGGTGAGCCACTATGTCTTTGGATCGTCACAACTCTCGTAAATCTCGACCTGCTCAACCGCTTAAGCGGTTTATGCAGAGCCTATTTCGCCAGCTGATGCAGCTTAGTGGCCGGCGCTCGGCCCAGGCGGGGTTTGTCTTTCCGACCACGTTGCTGTTGATCTTGATGGTGCTGCTGACGGTCAGCGCGCTCACCTTCCGCACGTTTAGCCGCAGCACTCAGGTGATTAGCCAGCGTGATCAGCAGGTGATTTACAACGCGGCTACTCCGGCGATTGATCGGGCAAAGGCAAAGCTTGAGTTTCTGTTTTTAGAGGACGATCGCTTCCCTGGTGCGCCGCCTGTGGGAGACTTCATGGCTAACATGATGTTGCCGTTGGCTGATCGGGTTCCCAACGTCGCTGGAGCAAACCTTGACCTTTTGGGTGGGTTGGCCGATCCCTACTCGCTGCCCGATGAGACGCGGCTTGATATCAATGACGACGGTCGCCTTGATAACGCCTGGTCATTTCCCGCAGATGTCAACGCCAATGGCACGATCGAAACTGGTGAGATGGCCGTCTACTCGATCTTGGTAGATCATGAGGTGAGAGACAATGCTGGCAACGTTGTCGCCAACCTAAGTTCGGTGGCTGATAATACGAAGGCTGACAATCTGGTTACACGCACGGGGCCTTTAGCAACGACTCAAGCGATCGGCCCCTGCCCCAGTCAGTCAGTGGTGGAAGAAGGTTGGCAGGTCGTTGACGGTCAAGGCACTTCCGATATTCAGAAAAACTTTCAGATTACTGCTTTTGTTACCAACAATAGCAATAGCGTCAATCAAACCTTCGAAAGCTTGGAGCTGCAGCAGTCTCGGGTTTCTAGTCGCGCCAACAAATGGGGTGCTTGGTTTCGTACCGACCTAGAAGTCTTTACGGGCAGTGACTTTAAATGGAATGGAGCGATGCACACCGACGGCAACCTCATTGTCGGTGATGCCATGGTTTCTTACATGCTCACGTCTCAAAATTCCTGTCTTTACGACGATCGCGCCTCTGAAATCACCTTAGGTGAGTTTGAATACGATACTGATGGCGATGGCACGGTTGACGCCACCTTCCAGGGACAGGCTGTTAAGGGGAGCATTCGCAACAATACTAATGGTGGTACCGACGTCGAGTTTCACCTCTATAATGGCAACGGTAACCCGCCCACTGCGGGGACTACGCTAGGTAATGGTACGGATTCGGTCGACGGCGGAGCCCCGGCTGAAATTGCCGTCAACCCGATCATTCTATTTCTTCAAGATCGGGTAGAGCATGTTGATCAGTCCACCTGGACAAGGGATGCCGATTGGGAAGACAGTGACTTCGTCACCACTGGGCGCATTGTCAACGACCCCGCTGCTAGACCCTTTGTTGATGACTTCTTTAGGGCCGACAACCGTTGGGGGCCAAAGCCCCGCTATGACAACAACGACGACGATGTCAGTCTAAATAACGGCAGTTAATAAGCTCATCGACCTAGTCGATGGCCTGGATGGTTATTGGGAGCGTCAGGCTGTTCGCACTGGCTTGCGTCTGATTGTGGATCAACGACTCGAACTGGGGAATGCCAACGGTTGGGGCTATGACCCCAGTGGCATCACAATTGCCGCGGCAGATGGTGATCCTCTATACGAACCGACTGAAACAAATCAGACCCTAATCGTCAACAACACCACCCGAAATCGCATTGGCAAAGGTGTCCATGAATATCGCCAGCAGACAGCTCTGCGAGACAACCTGGCGGCAGTGCAGGGCATGGTCGTTTACCACTACGACATCGAAAGCGGTGAGTTTCCTGCAGCTTGTATGGCGTTGACGGCTCACCCCGGTACCAACCAATCAGTTATCAACAGTCGCACCTTCAGCAACTACCCGAATACTACGGCGCTTAATACTGATTTCTTGACGGGCAACGGTACCAATGGCTGGGAATTCCAGTTCCCGACTGCTTTTAACGATGACAGTAAGTTCGGAACTCAGTTGGCGACTACCCAACCCCTCGGCAAAGCCATGCGTAACCTGGCCTACTTTGCCGGGGATCCTAACGGGGGAGCCCCTTCATTTCCGCCAGTACAAGATGC
>CALCPB010000325.1 GCA_937897665.1 uncultured Halomicronema sp.
TGGTTGTCTATTATGACCCCAAATCCTGCTTGCCCTCTTCGGCTGAGCAGCCTGACTCAGACGATAAGCCTGTGATAACGAGCTCCAAAACCTGATTCCTAACTTGCTAAATGGGGTGCTAGCGATGATCTAGCCAGAAGCTCGACTGGTTTTTGGGCATTGATATGGGGTGGGGGACTTTGATCCAAAACAGCCTGCGGTCGTTCCCGATGGGGTTTTGAGTTTGGGGGTTGAGCGGTTTATTGGTGAGCAGGGGCGTTTGAGCTACGTTCTGTGGGAAGAAGACAACATCGTACCCACGCTGGCGTTAGAAGTTGTTTCTAAAACCTACGGCGGAGAATATGAGCGCCAGCGCAAACGCTATGCCGATCTGGGTATTCGCGACTATGCGTCTATCTGCCAAATTCGAGCCGTCAGCGTCAGCGATTGCCCTTAGACGTTTATCGTTTGGAAAATGGTGAGTATTAATTGTTGGGCGGTGACATCCCCGTTTGGCTACCGGAGATTAGTCTGAGTTTGGGCCGCGCCAGGGGCACTTATTCAGGGGCACTTAATCTAAGGCCGAGAGCGAGAATGGCTGTATTGGTTGACGAAGCGGGTCATCGGTTGCTAACACCTGAGGAAAGGGCAATCAAGGCACAGGAGAGAGCTACCCAAGTGCAGGAACAGGCTGAAAAGTTAGCGGCGAAATTGAGATCGCTAGGCGTTGATCCAGACACGGTGTAAGACGATCTCGCCGGTCAACCACGCGACAATGGCGCATTACCGACTTCTCCTCCAAAGACATCTCAATCAAGTGTGGCAAAGTCTTTGCCATCAGGGTGGCAGAAAACTGTCAGTCGCTTGTCGGAAATCTGTAGCGGCAATCGCCCTCAACAGCCGTACAGTATGGAGAGTAAGACTATCAGCACATTGACGGAGCCCAGTGGCTTGGCTATCGAGATCTCAAAACATACCGAACTCTTGCGCTGGTGGCATCGATACCAAGCTCAACTGCTCAACCAGGAAACGGATTTTGTGCGTAATGGTTTACTACAGGAAATTATTGCGCAGCGCCGTCGTTTGGAGGTGGCCTGTCATACTCACCCGACCAGCCAGCCGTGCGATTGTCATACGCGATTAGCCGAGATGCAGCGACTGTATGAGTTAGTAGAAGATTTTTGTGATCGTCTGGAATCACCCTACCAGCAAGATTCGCTGCCTTTAGCTCTGCAATGCCTGCTGCAGCCGTGGGTGAGGCCATTAAATCTGGCGACTCACCTAGCCCCCACCTGGGATGCTGAACCGATTGAACAAACTCGACTGTTATTGCTATTGACCAAGACCCTGATGAACACTCTAAATGAGATTGACCGGCGCCCTCTTAAAACGCTACTCACTCTGGTCGATAACGATGGCTGTAAGCAGTTTGGGGTGCAGGCCGAGTATGAATCACCTTTAGCACTGACTTTTGCTGAACCCATTGAGCAAGCGCTGCAGCCCTTTTTAGATACCTTTCGGCTGTTGGCCCAGGCCGACTGTGACCAGATGTTTCAGACCCATCATTTCTCTTTAAAGCTCAGTTGGCGATCGCCCGCGCTAGCCCCGTCTTGACCGCTGTCGTAACCGCTTATCCCCCACTATGACTTCCCCCAGTCCTACCCTAAAGCTTCTCGTTGTGGATGATCACGAAGCCGTTTTGGGCGGCACGGTGATGACCTTAGAAAAGACCTATCCAACGGCCGCCATCCGGACGGCCACGACCGTGGAGTCGGCGCAAACAGAGTTGTCCTATGGTGCGCCTGATTTGCTGATGATGGATCTCTCGATTCCCACTGCGCCGGGAGAAACCTCAGAGATTGAGGCCGGGATTGAGCTGCTGCGATCTCTGCTTGAGCGCTACCCGGAGCTCAACATCGTGGTGCAGAGCGCTCACGTGCGCTCTCTCGTGCGCCTCAAGCCGGCGATTGACAGCCATCAGGCCGGATTTACCATCGCCGACAAAAACTTGCCCATGCAGGAAATGTTGACCAAGGTTGACTGGGCCTTAAAGGGACTGATCTATACCCCCCGCGACATGCGCGCCGGGATTGAGGTGAAACCCGAATGGCTAGAGGTGTTGCGACTCGCCTTCAAAGAAGGGTTGCAAGATAAGGCGATCGCTGAAGAAATGAACGTTGCTGAGCGCACCGTGCGTCACTATTGGACGAAGGTACAAGATGCCCTGGAAGTGTATCCTGAAGCGGGCAAAAATATTCGGATTCAAACCGAAATTCAGGCCCGTGAGGAAGGGCTGATCGACTGATGCCCCTGGCCTTGATCTCTGCAGTTTGGAGAGTCGCTTGTGCCCACCTCTAAAGCTCCCTACCCGAACGAGCAACCAGCCGCCCGAGCGACTTGGCAGCGCCAGCTTGTGCCAGGCATCACGGTTATTGTTTTGGTGGTGATATTACGGCTTTTGGGGATCTTTCAAGCGGTGGAATGGGAGGCGCTTGACAGCTTTTTGCGCTGGCGACCCGCCGAACCCACCGATAAACGCCTCCTCATTGTCGGCATTAATGAAAGCGACATTCAGCAGGTCGGCACGTATCCGATTCCCGATGCGACCCTGGCCGCTTTGATCACGCAGCTGCAAATGAGCGAGCCGCGAGCAATTGGCCTCGATGTTTATCGCGACTTTCCCGTAGAGCCCGGTCACGCTGACTTGGTCGAGGTGTTGACTCAATCGCCCCAGGTGTTTGGGATCGATAAAATTACGCAAGAGCCGGTCGCCCCGCCCCCGGCTTTGCCCCCTGAGCAGGTAGGTTTCAACGACTTTCCGTTAGATCGAGATGGGTTTGCTCGGCGCGCCTTTTTAGGAGCTGTGCCCGCAGCGCCTCATCCTGATGCGGAGCGATTTCGGATTGCCTTCCCGTTGCTCTTGGCCGAAGCTTACCTGGCAGAGGACGATCTCTTTTTAAGCAATGGCCGCCGCAATCCAGAAAATATGCGATTTGGGGACACTGAACTCATTCGGTTTGCTGCGAATACGGGCGGCTATGTCGGGGCTGATGCGACGGGCGTACAGATGTTAATTAACGTGCGCAGTGGGGCGTCGCCCTTTGAGGTGGTCTCGATGACTGAGGTGCTCACGGGGCAGGTTGATGAGTCGTTGATTCGCGATCGCGTCGTCTTTATCGGGATCACGACGCCCAGTATTAAGGATCAGTTCAATACGGCAGCGACGAATGCGCCGACTCATCCCTTGGTCTACGGAGTTGAAATGCACGCCCACGTCACTAGTCAAATCTTGAGTGCCGTGTTAGATGGCCGCCAGCTGATCACAACTTGGCCCGACGGCTGGGAATATCTGTGGATTGTGCTGTGGGGTGGTGTCGGCATGGGGCTGGTGCGGCTGATTGCGCGACCGGCCTGGTACGTGCTCGCGGTGGGCCTGTTGGGGCTCGGCCTCGGTGGTCTCAGTCTGAGTCTGCTGTGGTGGGTGGGCTGGTGGCTGCCGGTGATTCCCGCCTTGGTGGCTTTTACCTTTAATGGACTGATTTTGCCGGGATTTTATTTCTACGACCAAACGCTGCGATCGCGCATTGCCGAGCGTCAGCGGGTGATTGAAGAAACCTATGACGCGATTCACAATGGGCCGCTGCAGACGCTGGCCCTGCTGCGGCGACAGCAGGACACCTTATCGGCAAAGGCGAACGAACAGCTGGGCAATCTCAATCAAGAGCTGCGCACTGTATACCATCGTTTGCAGCAAGAGTCGTTGGCGACCACCGCTCAGCTGCAGCTTGGCAATCAGCAAATGGTGGATTTGCGAAATGCCCTGCACGAAGTGTTGTACGAAGTCTATAACGAGACCCTACAGCGCGATTTTCCCGGTTTTGACACGCTGAAGTTTAAGGTCGTCAAGTTTGAACCCCTACAAGAGTCCTGGCTCACTTCTGCGGACCGGCGATCGCTCTGCCGCCTGTTTGAAGAGATGCTGTGCAATGTGGGCAAACATGCCGTAGGAGCCAAGCGCCTCACCGTTGACTGTCGCACTACTGACACCGAGAACCTGATTCGGGTTGCCGACAACGGCAAAGGGAACAGTACGCCATCAGCCAGTACACCACCGTCTTCTTCCGTTGTCAGCTCTGGAGGCCGGGGCACCCAGCAGGCCCAGGCGCTAGCCACCCGATTACAGGGCGAATTTCAGCGAACTTTTCAAAAAACGGG
>CALCPB010000326.1 GCA_937897665.1 uncultured Halomicronema sp.
CACTTCTCCTAAGCCCGAGATGCCAGCGCGACCGGCGGTCACAGCGGCTCCGGCGACCCCTCCAACTCAAACGCCAGCAGCTGAACCTGCACCGACGCCACCGACTAACCCCAATCATCCCATCGCCCCCCCGAGCGAACCGATGCAGTATCGGGCGATCGGCTTGGTTAAGGGCACCTATCAACCGTCTGAAGAGCAGCTCAATCGAGGCAATATCTTGTCTGATGATGGGGCCGTGATTGATTCTGTGCTGTTGGGGCGCGTCACCAGCCTGATCAAAAAACATATAGATCTAGAGAGTTCGCACCTGTGGGTGGTTTATCCCCGCACGCGGCAGGCGTTGGAAGACTCTGACGAAACGGGCTCCGAGGGCGGCCTGCACCTGCAGATTGTCGGTGTCTGGGAGCCTGAGACGTTGGGCCTACCGGGCGAGAACCCCAATACTAAAAGCGCGGCGGCCAAAACCGATGCCGCTGACGCAGATGAAACAGATGCTGCTGACGAGAATGCTACACCTGAAACGGTGACAACTGACGGGGCTGCGCTTGAGAGTGTCTCGGACGAAACTGCCTCGGAAAACGTCACGGTAGACGAACCCTCGGAAAACTATTTTTCGATTCGTGGTGAAGTGCTGAGCTATGACGAAGATGATCAGAAGATTTTGGTCAAAATCGTTCAAGGTTCCAAGCGCTCAGGCAAACCACCGAAGGCTTTTAAGCTGAACGTCTTTGGTGAAATGACCGGCAAAACGGTGGGCTACTTTTGGGAGATGGATGTTGAGCGCCAGAGTGAAAAGCTGGTGATGGTTGACGGCCATGCCATTAGAATGGTGCCGCCGAAGAAAAAGAAAAAAGGCAAATTCTTTGGTCCCCGTCGTGACCGTCGGCCTGGCATGAGCGATAAGCCAAGACCATCCCGCAACTCTGAGAAGCCCCGGATTCGGCCCTCGGCTCCGGTCAAGTCAAATCCTTTGTAGGCCTCTGTTAGAAAGTTGGACGCGCTCTGAGCGATCGCTCGCAACCAATATATTTTGACCCTGTCGGCAGTTCGCCCTAGCCAGATCCGCCGACAGGATTTTGGGCTGTCTGGGCGATCGCGGCTTTTTATCAAGGTCAAGGCGATGGCTGGGATGCTACTTCCTCATGAGTCTCAATTTTCTCGGTGAGACATCCAATTTCGACAGCCCCTCAGGCTTCCAACACCCGGAACGATTCATCCTTTGGCCAGAGGAAACATTGACATCCCCTTTTGATTTGTCTCCCTGTATGGGGTGAGGGCTCGGAGGTGCGATGTTCCCTCCGACGTCAAAGAGATAATCTCGTTTGCCAAAGTCGGCAATTTTTCCACAGTGCCGCAACAGCAGAGAGTTTTCTAAAGATTTTCTTGATAATTTGAATATTTAGTAAGAATCTTTGTGAAAACATTGCTTGGACTTGACCGAATCTTTGTAGGTTCGATCTTAAGCATGGCGTTTTGTGGAAATTCTTATGGTGCTGCAAGTTCCATCACAGGCAAGGCAAACCCTACGTTTGGTCGCTCCCCTTTCTGGTTTTTTATTGCCGATCGAACATGTGCCTGATCCCGTCTTCGCCCAAAAAATGGTGGGGGATGGGATCTCGATCGATCCAACCTCAACCGTCCTTGTGGCCCCCTGTGAGGGGGAAGTGATTCAGATTCACCCATCGCTGCATGCAGTGACGCTGAAAACGGCAGAGGGTATTGAGCTGCTCATGCACATTGGCCTGGATACGGTGGAGCTACGGGGCGCAGGGTTTACCCCGAAAGTGCAGCTGGGCGATCGCGTTACGGCTGGCACGCCTCTTATTGAATTCGACATTGATTATGTGGCCCTCCATGCCAAGAGTCTGCTGACTCAGATTGTGGTGACCAATAGTGATCGCGTCGCTGAGTTCGTCTCCCAGTCCGGCTTAGTTGAGTCGGGGAAAGATATTTTTCTGGAACTGGCATTGACTGAAGGTGGCGCAACGGCTGAAGTCGCCGAGGGCGAGGTGGTGACCTCGGAGCCCATTGTGATTGGTAACCCCTTGGGGCTGCATGCCCGTCCGGCGGCGGTGCTGGTGAATCTGGCGAAGCAGTTTCAGGCCAACGTGACGCTGAAGCGCGGGGCCGAGCAGGCCAACGCCAAGAGCGTGGTCGCAATCATGGCCCTGCAGGTCGCCCATGGCGACACGATTACCCTGGAGGCGATCGGGGCCGATGCGAAGCCAGCACTGACGGAGTTAACTGAGGCGGTGCGATCGGGCCTGGGTGAAGCGGGGGCGGCCCCCATGTCAGCGCCCGCCAGTATCGCCCAGTCAGATCTGAAAGCACCGCCCCCCCGACCTAAATCGGCCGACCCCAACATCGTTTTAGGGGTAGCCGCCTCGTCCGGTCTGGCGGTGGGCAATACTTATCGCATTCAAGAACAAAAGCTGGTGGTGGCTGAGGGGGGCGAGTCCCCCGCCCAAGAGCGCCGCCAGTTGGAAGCGGCGATCGCCAAAGCAGCTCTCGAAGTCGAATCGATTCGCGCCAAGGTGCATGGTCAGGGCAATCCTGGCAAGGCGGCGATCTTTGCGGCCCATCAGGAACTCTTAGACGACCCCGAGCTGATGGATATAGCTACGAGTGCCATCAACAAAGGGAAAAGTGCTGCCTTTGCCTGGCAGCAAACCTATACAACTCAGGCAGCTCAGCTCGCTCAGCTGAACAATGAACTTCTAGCGGAGCGGGCTAACGACATTCGCGATGTCGGGATGCGGGTGTTACGGATTCTCACCGGAGTCGAGGCAACCGAGCAAAAATATCCTCAAAACACCATTCTGCTGGCCGAAGACCTGACCCCCTCGGATATGGCCAATCTTGATCGCGAACGGGTCGTCGGCTTTTGTACCCTGGCGGGTGGCACCACCTCTCACGTAGCCATTTTGGCGCGATCGATGGGCATTCCGGCGCTCGCCGGCACCGAACCCCGCGTGTTGGAATTGGCCAATGGCACCCCGGTCATTCTCAATGGCACCCAAGGCACCCTGCGCTTAAACGCCTCCACCGAAGAGATTGAACGCACCCAAAATCAAATTGCTCAACGCCAGGCCAAGCAAGCCGCCGATTTGCAAACGGCCTTTGGCCCCGCCGTCACCCAAGACGGGCATCAGGTCGAGATTGTCGCCAATATCAGCAGTCTCAAGGATGCCGAAGAGGCAGTTTCACTAGGGACTGAAGGCGTTGGGCTGCTGCGCACCGAGTTCATCTTTATGGAACGTGCCAAAGCCCCAACGGAGGATGAGCAAACCGCCATCTACCGCAGCATTGCCGAAGTCTTGGGGCCAGACAAACCCATGATCGTTCGCACGATTGACGTGGGCGGCGACAAGCCCCTGCCCTCCCTGGCCATGGCCCATGAAGCGGATCCCTTTTT
>CALCPB010000327.1 GCA_937897665.1 uncultured Halomicronema sp.
AAAATCAAACCGCTGACAGCGCGAGATGATCGTTGGCAACACCCGCTGTGGATCGGTGGTGGCGAGGACGAAAATTACCCGATCCGGCGGTTCTTCCAGCGTCTTGAGCAAAGCATTAAACGCGGCGGTGCTAAGCATGTGGCACTCGTCTACCACATAAACTTTGTAGCGGCACTGCACCGGAGCAAACTGGGCGCGCTCGATCAGTTCGCGAATGTTATCCACACCGGTGTTGCTAGCGGCGTCGATTTCCACAATGTCGAGAATGGAGCCGTTGTTGACGCCCAGGCAGACCTCGCACTGGCCACAGGGCTGCGGGTTTGGCGTGTCGTAGGTCAAACAGTTAAGCGATTTCGCTAAAATTCGGGCGCTTGAGGTTTTGCCGGTGCCGCGTGGGCCACAGAATAGGTAGGCTGGGGCAATCCGCTGCTGCTCTAACGCGTGACTCAGGGTTTGGGCGATCGCATCCTGCCCCACCAGTTGCGTGAAGGTTTGCGGTCGATATTTATGGTGCAGCGGCTCATATCCCATAGCTCTAAGATACCGGGGGGATGGGCAAGACGGGGTAATCCTCATTCTCACTGATCGGACTCCCAATGCAAGCTGAGAAATGCGGGGGAGTAGCAGGGCGAAGGGCCAGGGGAGCAGAGGGGCGAGATGTGTCGTCTGATGCCAGAGAATCGGGATAAAGACGCAGGGCTGGCATCAGTTATACCAATTCTCTGAAACTGGACTACAGATCTTCCTTTCGGCTCCGCTCAAGGAACGTCGGCTGAGCGAAGTCGAAGCCGACTTGTATGTGTAGCTGTAATTGGTCGAACTGGTATTAGTGACTTAATGGATATACTGCAACGGTTTCAGCCCCTAACCGGCGTTGGTAGTGCGGGCGCGAGAAGGTGGGTTTTACAAGGGTTGGGTAACTCACTGGTGACAGGCGCTATAGCGGCTGAGATGGTTCCTGTTCGGCGAGAAAGGCTTGCCAGTCTGTCGTCGCTGCGGGATCAGACGTCACCCCGCGCTGCAGCAGAATGACACCATTGTCGGCGCGAATCAGCCCGTACTCGCCGCTGTCGATCCAATTGTTGACGGCGGGAATAAACGTTTCAAACCGATCGCGATCGCGCCCAAAGGCTACTTGATAACGCCGCAGTCGCCAAAAGTCAGCGGCCACGTAATCTACCGTTTGGGCAGCTCCCTGGTCATCTTGGTACACCGTCATCGGCATCCGCAGCACGGCCCGCCGCCCCGACACATGGGGCACGAGGTAGGTCGTCGCGGTGACGCTCGCCTCGGCGGGAATCGTCGCCAGTAGCTGGTTGATCGACTGCGATCGCTGCCACTGCAGCGGCAACGGTACATACACCCAGGGCTGAAACGAATCAGGCACGACAAAGGCAAAAGCCCGACTAGGGTTCGTCAGCGGTACCAGCACCAGGGAAACGATGAGGCAGCCAGTCCAAAAGTGGCGAAAATTGCGGGAGGGCGATCGCGGCGTTAGCGCATGCAACGGTTGGGCAAAGCTGCGCCAGCCCTGACCCGCCCACCAAATAATTGCCCCGTAAAATAGGCCGGGCACGACATTAAGGGCGTAGCGCAGGCTGGTATTTAACCCTGACGAGCCATCCGTCAGCGTTAGCTTAAGTAGTGTGGGACCGGCCATAATCCACGCTGCTGGTGATAGCGCCGGAATCAGCGCCAGGGGCAACCAGTGACCGGCCAAATAGGCCAGGGTGTCATCCGGTGGCGACACCAGCTCCCGCAGCAGCAGGCCCGGCTGACTGATCATCGCCCACAGCACCTGCAGGGTCGAAGCCTCGGTATCGTCTATATATTGACCAAACTCCTCAATCATGAAGCGTTTGGAAATATCGTCGGAAAAGACTGGCATGAAAACGTTGGTTACCAGCACAAAATAGCCCACGCTCAATCCGCAGACCGCGGCACCAACCCATGGGTGGCGACGACTTGCCAGCAGATAGGCCCCGACCCCAAACAAGACAATCGAGCTGTCTTCTCGCACGGCTAAAATCGCTAAGCACAGCAGGCCAAACACCCACCAGCGCCGATATTCCATCGCGAGCAGCAGCCCAAAGATAAATAGAGGAATCTGGCCCAAATCGTGAAAGTTGGCCAGGTAAGGATTCAGGACGGCGATCGCCCCATAAAAGCTGACCATGATGGCCAGCGACAGCCGATGTTCTAAATGTTGGCGGGCAATGAAATAGAGCAGCAGTCCAGCCACGGCGGCAAACGCGGCCTGCAGCACTGAGAGCGTGACCGGCGAGGGAAACAGCGCATAGATGGGCCACCAGACCAGCAGCGCCGGGGTAAAATGCTGCCCCAGTCGGTGATAGTCTACCCGCGGTAGCTCCCCGGTATGAATCACGTCAGTGGAAAGCTGCGACGACAGCGTGCTTTGAAAGAAGTTGCCATGGGCGTTGTTCCAAAAGACCTGATTAAAAATGCCCTGGTCGTAGGAAGCGTAATAGGTGAAATAGCGATGCAGCAGCAGCCCTGCGAGGAGGATGAAAAAGGCCACCGTGATCGCCACTACCCGCTTCAGGTCTGCTTCCTTACGCCAATTTAGGATCATTGCCTGTAGTCTTTACCCCTCAGCCGTAAAACACTCTGCCCCGTAGAATACCGTCTCCCTGTTTCGCCAGGGGGTTTTTGTTGAGTTCAGAGCGGCAACACCTCGGGGTCATGGGGTTTGGCCTTACAGTCTGCCCCAACTGAAAAGTGCTGGGTTGGTAATGAGCGCTTTAATGGAGAGAGCGACTGATAGTTAGGCTTCTGATGACCCCCAAAGACCAACTCATTCAAGAACTTGACGGCGTATCTGACTCGTTGACGGCCCAAGTCTTGGACTTTTTGAGATTTCTTAAAGCAAAACCGAGTGCCGATGTGGCAACGTCATCTCAGCCTCAAGCAACGCCTGTGCCGCAGTCGGCTAAGACTGCAGAGACCGTCCAATTGGCGAGCGGCTTACCCACCATCAAGGCGATTTATACCGACGGGGCTTGCTCGGGCAATCCGGGGCCGGGGGGCTGGGGCACTGTACTGTATTAGGACGCTGGCTCAAAACATGAGCTGGGCGGGGGCGATCGCGCCACT